>CAMHCD010000036.1 GCA_946183545.1 uncultured Clostridia bacterium | reverse complement strand
AAACTCGATAGCGGCGCGGGCTCCCAAATAAGAGCCGCCGATGCCGATGACCACGAACACGTCGGTGTTCTTTTTGATTCTTTCGGCAGCAGCCTTGATGCGTGCGAATTCCTCTTTGTCATAATCGGTGGGAAGATTCAGCCAACCGATAAAGTCATTGCCCAAGCCTTTGCCGCTGTGCAGCGCCTGATGTGCAGCCTTTACCTCAGCCGCCACACCCTGATACTCCTGCTCAGAGATAAAACCGGATAAATACTTATCATTAAGCTTTGTTGCCATAAAACACATTCCTCCATAATGCTTTTATTGTTTTATTATACAACAAAGACGCAAATATTTCAAGGTTTTTTCGTCATGTTTTTTAATAATATTTACATTGCGAGCAATGCGTCAAAAACAACGCCGAATAACAGCGGAAATGAAGTCTTTTTTACCTCACTGTCTGCCGTTATGGGAAAGGTGTATTCTTCCTTGCCTACAGTACAGCGCACACTGCCGACCTTTTGGTTTTCCGCGACCGGAGCCTGCAGCTCCTTGGGTGCGTCAACGCTGACCTTTACTTCGTCGGCACTTGCTTTGTGCATTACGACGTGCGCATTTGCTTTACAATTCAGCCCCACGCTGTTTTTCATGCCTCCGCTGACAGGTACGGAGGACGGCAGATCCTTCGGCGGCTTTAATTCTTTTACAGAATAATCAGCAAAGCCGTGATCCAGCAGCGCAGCTGCGTCGGCAAAGCGCTGCTTGCCTGTATCCGCGCCGAGCACAACACCTATCAGGCTCATGCCGTCGCGCTCCGCTGTGGCGGAAATGCAGCAGCCGGCGTCGTCGGTGGTACCGGTTTTTAGCCCCGTGATCCCTTTGTAGCTCTTTAAGAGCTTATTGGTATTAACGATTTGCGTTTCACCGTTTCGCAGCCAGTCAAGCCAGACGGAAGTGTAATCAAACACCTTCTTATGACGCGTCAGTTCACGCGACATTATTGCTACGTCGTACGCCGAGGTGATATGCCCTTCCTCGTCAAGCCCGTTGCAGTTTTTAAAAACCGTATCCTTCATGCCGAGCTTTTTTGCTTTTTGATTCATGCTTTGCACAAAGCTATCTTCGCTTCCGCTTATCCTCTCGGCAAGCGCCACCGCCGCGTCATTTGCGGAGGCAACGACCGTCGCCTTGATCATATCGTCAGCGGTCATGCTCTCCCCTGCCTCCAGCCAGATGTCACTGCCGCCCATTGAAGCCGCATGCTCGGAGGCTGTTATAGGCTCGCTCAGCTTTAGCTTGCCGCTGTCGATCGCCTCAAAAACCAAGATAAGCGTCATTACCTTGGTGATAGAAGCACAGGGACGTTTTTCGTGTGGATTTTTCTCATAAAGAATTTTGCCCGTAGATGCTTCCATCAGCACCGCAGACGGAGCAGATACTAAATCCGACTGTACCGCACCGGCAGGGATAACCGACACAACAAGCAACAAAACGGACAGAAAAACGGATATCAATGATTTTTTCACCATAAAATAACACCTCATTCAAGCTTATGAACGAGGTGTTGTTTTTATAACTTTATTCGATCAGGCATACCGCATGCGCGGAAATGCCCTCCAAACGACCTGTAAAGCCGAGCTTTTCCTCTGTTGTAGCCTTGACGCTTACACAGGAAATATCTAACCCGCAGGCGTCTGCGATGTTTTGGCGCATTTGGTCAATATACACAGCAAGCTTGGGCTTTTGCGCAATAACGGTAGAATCGATGTTTACAATGTTAAAATTATTCTTTGAAAGAATATTGCAAACTTCTTTAAGCAGCAATATACTGTCCGCGCCCTTATACCGTTCATCGGTATCGGGAAAATGCTTTCCTATGTCGCCTAACGCAGCTGCGCCGAGCAAAGCGTCGGAAATCGCATGAAGCAGTACGTCGGCGTCGGAATGACCGAGCAAGCCGTATTCATAAGGGATCTCAACGCCGCCTAAAATCAGCTTGCGGTTTTCGGCGAATTTATGTACGTCATAGCCGTGTCCGATCCTCATGACTGCTCCTGCTTTCTGTTTTTAAGTATGCTCTCCGCGATCATAACATCAAAGGGCGTAGTCAGCTTGATGTTCTCTGCGCTGCCCTTTACCACCTCGATGGAAACGCCGATGCTCTCGATAAGAGAGCAGTCGTCGGTAAAGCCGTCCAGAGAATCGCCTGCCTTATCGAGGGCGAATTCGTACATCTCTTTATCAAACACCTGCGGAGTCTGAACCGCTCTGAGCGTGGAGCGATCGGGAGTGCTGACGACCTGATTATCATTATCTACCACCTTGATGGTATCGGTAACATCTGTGCCCAGAGTGGCGGCGTCATTTTCAAAAGCAGCTTCAACGACCGAATTTATTTCTTCTACAGAAATAAGAGGGCGTGCGCCGTCATGTATCGCCAAGTACTTTGCCTGAGTGCTGACCGCCTTAACACCGTTCTGCACGCTTTCGGCGCGGCTGTCGCCGCCCTTGACGATTTGAGCGAGCTTTTCGATGCCGTTGTGAGCGGCAATGTCGCGAAGCGTCACCAGATCCTCATCACGGCACACAACAATGATTTCATTAATAAGCGCACTGTTCTGGAACGCGCGCAGCGTATAGGCGATCGCAGGCTTCCCGAGCAGCGGAATAAACTGCTTACTTTGTTCCGTACCCATGCGGGTAGAGTTGCCTGCAGCTACTATAATAGCAGATACATAGTTTGACATCCGAATCCCTCCGTGGCGACGGTACGCAAATCGCGTACAAAATATTTTATATCTATTTAACGGTGCGCAGTGTAAATTATACCTTTTCCAATGCCTGCTTCAGATCCTCGATAAGATCGTCGGCATTTTCAAGTCCGACAGAAAGTCTGATCAAGTCGGGAGCTACGCCCGCCTCCATCAACTGTTGGTCGCTGAGCTGACGGTGAGTATGACTTGCCGGATGCAGCAGGCAGGTTCTTGCGTCGGCTACATGAGTGGCAATCGTGGCAAGCTTGAGGCTGTCCATGAAAGCGATAGCCTTTTCTCTGCCGCCCTTTACGGCAAAGGCGATAACGCCGCAGGAGCCGTTGGGCAAATACTTTTGCGCTAAATCATAATACTTATCGCCCTCTAAGCTCGGATAATGGATCCACGCGACCTTGTCGCTCTCGCTGAGGAACTTTGCTACACGATAAGCATTTTCGCAATGGCGATTCATGCGCACATGCAGCGACTCCAAGCCGTTGTTAAGGTAAAACGCGTTCTGAGGCGACTGGATAGAACCAAGGTCGCGCATCAGCTGCGAGGTAGCTTTTGTAATAAAGGCGAGCTTGCCGAACTTTTCGGCGTATACCAAGCCGTGATAGCTCTCGTCGGGCGTGGTCAGACCGGGATATTTATCGGCGTGAGCCATCCAGTCAAAGTTGCCGCTGTCCACTATAGCGCCGCCGACGCCGACAGCGTGTCCGTCCATGTACTTGGTGGTCGAGTGTGTTACGATATCCGCACCCCACTCGATCGGGCGGCAGTTAACGGGCGTTGCAAAGGTGTTGTCCACGATCAGCGGAACGCCGTGCTTATGCGCGATACGCGCGAACTTTTCAATATCAAACACTGAAACCGTAGGATTGGTGATCGTTTCACCAAACACAGCGCGGGTATTGTCTTGGAACAGCTTGTCAAGCTCCTCCTCGGACATGTCCTGGTCGATGAAAGTAACGTCGATGCCCATCTTCTTCATGGTAACACCGAGCAGGTTATATGTGCCGCCGTAAATTGCAGATGACGCAATAATGTGGCTGCCTGTTTCGCAAATATTAAACAGTGCAAAGAAGTTGGCAGCCTGTCCGCTGGAGGTGAGCATTCCTGCAACGCCGCCCTCCATCTCGGCGATTTTTGCAGCTGTCATATCATTTGTTGGGTTTTGCAGACGGGTATAAAAGTAGCCTGCTTCCTCCAAGTCAAAGAGCTTGCCCATGTCGTCGCTTGACGCGTACTTCCATGTGGTGCTCTGGTAAATAGGCAGTTGTCTTGGTTCTCCGTTTTTCGGTTCATAGCCTGAGTGAAGGCATTTTGTTTCAATCTTCATCTATCTTAATTCCTTTCTGGAAAAATAATACTACTTAAATAAACCTTTTATAAAACCTGTTATTGCATCCGTGCCGAAAATAATAAGCGCCGCCACAATTACAAAAAGGATAGCAGACAGGATTTTGACGGTTGTCCTTTTTGCGGGACTCATAGGTTCAAATTCCTCCTGCGGTTCATCTATGATCTCGGTTTCACCATCGAGCTTAATCGCGCCGATTCCGACGCAGATATCATAAGCCTTGTCGTATGCCGAATACGGCACCAAAATATCGCGCCAAGATGAGCTGTAGCCTTTTACGGACTCGGGCATAATATCCTCTTCCTTGATAACGCTGTCATTTGGGATGCCGTTATCGCTAAGCGCTGTTTGGATACGCTCGCGTTCAAAGCCGTCAGCCGAGGTCAGATACACCGGCGTATTGTTGTCAGTTATAGTAAGCAATAGCTTTTTGCTTTTGCAGCAGGAGCAAAACTCCTGTGTATCTTCAAAAGTGTGTTTGCATTTATTACAGTATTTCATAGGATTCTCCGTTCTATTAATAAAACCATTGTAGCACAAAAAAACGGTGGGAGCAATACCCACCGTAGTATTTTTACAGGTTTTATTCAAAAACAGGCTGCGTCTGGCGTTCACAAAGAGCGTCGATCACACAGTCACCGAGCTTATCGAAATTTGCTACCAATGAATTTGGCTTTTTAACAGGGTCGTCCTGCCGCAGCGGAACAAAAAAGATATGCTTTGTGTTGAGCAGTCTCCCGATGTTTTGAGCGGAAGCTCCCAGCGCGTCGTTGGTTGCGACGCAGAGCAACACCGGCTTTTGTACTCTAAGATGCGACTTTGCCGCCATAGTGACCGAGGTATCTGTTACACCGTTGCTCAGCTTTGCCAGCGTGTTTCCGGTGCAGGGAGCTATAACTAACAAGTCGAGCATATCTTTTGGACCGATCGGCTCGGTTTCCACGGAGGTGGTTAGCACCTTGTTGCCGCTGATCTGCTCTGCCTTTTTGACCATGTCCTGTGCCCTGCCAAAACGCGTATCGGTGGAGGCAGCATTGCGCGACATGATCGGAATGATCTCAAAATCGTTATCAACAAGCCGCTGCATCTGTTCAAAAGCTTTGGAAAAGGTACAAAAAGAGCCGCACATAGCAAAACCTATGGTTGCTTTTTTCACCCGTTCACCTCCTATTTAAAACATTATGAAAGAAGTTGATATACTGTAGTTTTTATTATTTCGCCTGCTGTTTTCGGCGCGCATTTGCCCGGAAGCGACAAGGCTCGGCAGGCGTCGATTCCGAGGGCGTTTGCCGCCTCAAAATCCACTCCGCCCGGAAGTGATGCGAGGTCGATGATAATAGTATCACGCGAAGTGTTTTTGAGCAGCGTTTCGTCAAATATCAAAGCAGGTACTGTATTAAAGACAACGTCTGTATACTGTACGCTCACCATGCGTTCAGTATGCTGCGCTTTATAACCGAGAGCCCTGATCATTGCAAGATCCGCCGGCTTACGCGCGCAAACGGTAACGTCCGCGTTGAGAGCGCAGAGCAGCTTGGACAGCACCTTGCCTATGCGCCCGAAGCCGACAACCATGACCCTGCTGCCGGCAATAGTGCCCTCGTACAGCTCCATTGCGCGACGGATCGCTCCCTCCGCGGTGGGAACGGCGTTGAGTACTGCAAAATCCTCGCGTTTGGAGTAATCGTATACTGCACCGCTTTGGAGCAGCGGATAGGCACGCAGCAGCTTATCTGTCATCGAAGCCAGCACGGGCTTGTGCCGAAGCTGCTCCTGCTGTTCGGAGGTCAAAAAGTACTTATTGTCCGAAAACGGCGTGTTTAGGCTTCTGTCCGAGCGGACGGACGGCACGGGAAATATGACCGCGTCTCCGTAGCAGACAGCGGAATCTATGTCGGACAGCGTAACGCTGCCGACGCTGACGAGCTTTTCAAAGCCGCCGAGTATAACGCTGTACCCGTCACGCGTAAGGGAATCCGCCAGATATAGCTGACGCTTGTCGCCGCCGATAACCGCAAAGGTTTTTATATCTTCTAATATCGTCATAAACACCGACCCCCAAATGTCTTTACGATATCAGTATATGCAGAAAACTATTTTCGGCAACACTTTTGACAAAAAGAAAAAGCAGACGAAAGCCCGTCTGCTCGTTCGTGTAATTATTTAAATAACCCTTTGTCATCATCGTAATAAGTTTTTTCGTCGAAGTTATCCTGATCGTCAAGATTATATTCGCTGCTTTTGAACATGCCCGAGCCGATTCTGTAGTTGGTTCTTCCAAAACGGAAGCAGCCTGCAACAACCACTACGGCTACTATAGCAATCAATAGAATGACCCAAAACATAAACTGCACCTCCTGTTTGACAAAAGACTATCACAGCTGCCTTGAAAAGTCAAGTGATTTAGGGGAAAGTAGTACTTGCGTCAGCTTTTATGCGCTTTTTAAGCCGCTTTGATATACAAAAAACGGTTTACAAACATAAAGGGTTTATGCTACAATAGGTAACAGCGGAGGTGAGCCAATGTTCAAAGTAACCGTTACACAAATAGACAAGGATCAGGAGCAGGAGATCGTAGTTCGGTGTCACACTATCAACAGCGAGGTCGTTTCTATTATGGAAAAGCTCCGGCAAGGCGACGCCGTGACACTCGGCACAAAAGACGGAAAGACATTTCAAATTCCGATCAAGGACATCTATTACATAGAATCCGTAGACAATAAAACATATATCTATCTGCAGAAGGACGTATATGAAACAAAGCTGAAGCTGTATGAGCTGGAGGAACAGCTAAAAGGTACAAAGCTGTTCCGCTGCGCCAAGGCGATGATACTTAATATAGGCAAGATACGCTCGGTATCACCTTCGGTCAACAGCCGGTTTGAGGCAAGGCTGATAAACGGCGAAACCGTTATCATCAGCCGTCAGTATGTTAAAAGCCTAAAGAAGCTTTTGGGAATGTGAGGGATCATTATGAGTGAATTTATCAAGGATACACTGCGCTTTGCGCTGATACAGTTTTTCATTATTACCGTTTGCATAATGTTTGTGATAGCAACAGTCAACACCATGTCGTTCGGTGTGCATTATCCTATAGACGGAACCTTTCCTTGGGTTACGATGCTGACCGGACTGATCACATCTCTTCCGTCTTTCCTGCTGTGTTTCCGCAACGAACCTACAAAACGACAGTATTACGTCAGAATACTACTGCACTTTATCTGTATCGAGGCTATAGTGATGACCGAGGGCCGGCTGCTTGGCTGGTACACCACTGTTCAATATGGGCTGATAATTGCCGCTATGGTTATGGGCGTATATGCTTTGGTGTGGTTTTTCTCCACACTGGCGCAAAAGAGCACTGCCAAAAGCATCAACAAAGCGCTTAAGCAATTCAACTCTGACGAAGAATAACGCAGCTCACCTGTGATTTTTGCATCTTGCACCCTGTTTTTTGCAACTTGGTGCAAGATGTCTTTTTTTATTGTATTAACTGTGTTATAGTATTATTGTCAGGAGGAGAGAATATGAAAAACATGATCGAAGTAGAACATCTGATAAAAAACTATAAAAACGTAGAGGCTGTGCGCGACATCAGCTTTGAGGTTGAGGAAGGCTCGTTCTTTGCGTTTTTGGGTGTTAACGGAGCCGGAAAAAGCACAACTATCAATATCCTTTGTACGGTGCTTGAAAAAACAAGCGGCAATGTACGCATCGGCGGCTTCAACTTAGACAAAGAAGCCGACAAAATAAAGGAACAAATCGGAATTGTATTTCAGGGCTCGGTGCTGGATAAGCAGCTGACCGTCAAAGAAAACCTTATCTCGCGCTCAAGCTACTACGGCTACAGCAGGTCTCAGGCAAAGGAACGGATAGACGAAGTCGTCAGGACATTTGCGCTGGAGGATATTTTAAACCGCCGCTACGAAAAGCTGAGCGGCGGTCAAAAGCGACGGGTGGACATTGCCAGAGCACTGCTCAACCGTCCCAAGCTGCTGTTTTTGGATGAGCCCACAACGGGACTTGACCCAATGACGCGGACAATGGTGTGGAACACCATCCACAGGCTGCGCAGCGAAACAGGACTGACGGTCTTTTTGACTACGCATTATATGGAGGAAACCGCGCTGTGCGACAAGGTGGTCATTTTGGACGCAGGCAAGATAGCCGCCTGCAACACGCCGCACAACCTAAAACAACAGTACGCGAACAATCACCTGCTGTGGTATGCTGAACAATCCAAACAAAACGACCGATTGCTGCAAAGCGAGGGGCTCGGTTTTGAATATCAAACAGACTGCTACAGGGTCAAATTAAAAGACAGCAAGCAGGCATCAGCGCTGCTTGGGCGCAACAGTCAAATCGAAGACTTTGAATTTATCAAGGGCAATATGGATGATGTATTTTTGAACGTTACGGGAAAGAGATTGGGTGACTGAAATGACAAACGTTAAAAAGAGCTTTCGCTCCTTCCGCGGCATGACGCTGCGGAATATGAAGGTATACGCAAAGGACAAAATGGCGATTCTGCTGTCGCTGCTTACTCAGATGATAGTGCTTGGGCTGTATCTGCTGTTTTTAAAATCAAACTATGTTGACGTGATAAACATACAGCTTTCCGCGGTCAAGGACTTGGTCAGCAAGGCTGACATTGAGGCGTTGGTCAATTCGTGGCTGGTGTCGGGCGTTATCGGCACCTCTGTCGTAACGGTAGCGCTGAACACCCTCAACCAGATGGTAAAGGACAAGGAGGACAAGATCGACTTTGATTACCGAGCCTCCGCAGTAAGCGGCAGCACCGTTGTAATGTCCTATTTTTCGGGCGCGGTCGCCTGCACATTTATTACAAGCTCGATTCTGCTCAGCGCAGGATACATCTTTTTGGCGGCAACGGGATCCTTCTGTATAACCGTTCCGCAGCAGCTGCTGGCATACGCGCTTACACTGCTCGGTTCAGTGTCCGGCACACTGGTTTTGATGCTGTTCATCAGCTTCTTTAAAAAGAACTCTACACTAAGCTCGTTCAGCGTTATGGTATCCGCTTCCATAGGATTTATCGTCGGCGCGTATATTCCGGTATCACAGTTTGGAGAGAATGTTCAAACCGTGGTCAATCTGGTGCCCGGCTCCCCTATTGCGGCTATGATACGCAACGTGCTGGTATCCCCTGCCATAGACAACATCGACAAGGCTTTGGACGGCGCGGACAAAGGGGCGTTTGCGGAGCAGGCACGCGAGATGTTCGCGCTAAAGCTCAAAATCTTCGGCAATGAGGTCGATACAGGTTTTATGCTGCTGTATACCGCCGCAGTGATCGCATTATTCGTCGTGCTCAACATCGTGATGTACCGCGTCACTTCCAAGAGGAAAGGATAATTATTTTACAAAAACCGCCGTTCCTAACCGAACGGCGGTATCTTATTTCGGATATAATTATTGAGTCAGCTATTAATTAGGCAATGGCTTAAACACCATAGGTAAAGGAACATCTTCATTCAATCTTTCAATATAAGTTAATGACAATTCTAAATTACGTTTTTCATTATATGTACATTTGAGAAATGAATTTATGCTCGTTCCGTATTTTAATTCAATCTCCGGTGATAGATTCAAAATAAAGCCAAATGGATATGTAGCTAAATCAACTATCTTAGCATAATCCACACCGTTGAACTCGTTTTTTATTAAAACTCCCACTATTCCCGATGACAGTTGACCTGTTTTAATTGGAGTTAAGTACATTCTGATATCAAACAATTCTGTGTTGACTTTGTTATTTTCCTTTTCCGAAATCAATTTATCAAAGCCTAATTGTACAACACTTTCATACGGAATTAAACTACAAAACATTGTGATAACTTGCTTAATAAATGGTAATACAGCTATATCATTTAAAGCAATATCAATTACATATCCATGATATAAAGGTTCTGAATTTAGAGATGCCACTACCTTATTTGCTACCTCACAATACTCATTTGCATACCATGCTCCTGTATTATTATTACACTTATCACATAAAGTATACCTTCCCATTCCTTGTTGTAAATTTAAATATTTTACTTTTAAACCTCTATACTTTTCAAGCAGTTCTTTACCATTGTATACTTTTGCTCCTGTGTCATTAAATGCTTTTTTAGGAGGTATATGTTCAAAAGATAATACACAATTATCTCCACAAATATGGCATATTCCACGTTGTTTATTTCTGCCCATTTTCTGTGCTTTTCTCCTCTGACTTAGCTGATTTTTTTATTGAACACTTAGGGCATCCACTCCCATTCACACGATGATTAATCCTTGTTTGCCATTCATTACTACAAACAGAACACTTCCACCAAACTCTTTTGGCACTTCCCGGTGTTATAAATTGCGGATTTAAATCTTTATTCTTAGAATAATCCCATTCCTTTAGTAGCTCCGGATTACTATCAGCCAAACTACTTCCTCTAATCGCATATGTACAATTTTTGCATAAAGTTTTTAGTTTTGTTCTTTGTACTATAGGTGCAGTAAACTCATTACCGCAGTATTTACACTTCCACCATACAGTAAGACTGCTTTTATAGTAAACGTTTTTAGGAATTAACCCTTTATTCTTTTCGTAGTTCCATTCCTCAGCAATTTCAGGACACTGTGTCATCAAATCATTTTCTCCTTCAATTAGCTTTGAAACACTTTTTGAAATTTTTTCACCTGCACAATTGGGGCATCCAGTTCCGTTTGTTCTATGACTGATAACAGCTTCCCACTCAGTTCCACAAGTTCTACATATCCACCAAACTTTTTTTCCCGATTTACAAGTTACATTATCAGGGGTCAGTTTTCCATTTTTCTCAGTATTCCACTCACAAGCTATATCAGGAAATAATGCTTGCAAACTGTTGTTTTTAGCTCGTTCAATATATTGAGACCAAATGTTTATTCTGTCTCTTTCGATATCAATTTCCGGTAAAGTTTTAATACCTAACACTTCAAATACTCGAAGAATCACTGCGTTCAGTCTGTCTTTATATTGAGGATTATAAAAGATAATGCTACCTTTTTCTAAGAAAGGTTTAGTTTTATAATCAATAATAGAATTCTCTTTAATTCTAATTAGTCTTATTCCGTTAGATGATATCATTTCATCTTTTTTTCTATCTCGATCTATATTAGTATGATAATACTGTCCATCATATTCAATCCCAGTATTCATTGATGGAATAAAAATATCAATTTCTGAAATAGTACTGTTCGAATAACCATTTATTACTTCAGGAAATACATGTTTTAGATAATAGTATAAAGCTTGCTCTGGAAATGATGTTCCCAATTCCTGAGAACACAACCTACATCCTCTACCTCCTATCCTACTATTGACCGAAGCCTCCCATTCGTGTCCCCTTTCACAAATCCACCAATACTTCTTACCAGTGTGTGCAATTACTTGATGCGGAAAAACACCATTGTTTTTACTATAGTTCCACTCACTTGCTAATTCCGGGTATAAACTTTGCAGGTCATTATAGCCTTTCAGTACTTTCTGATTGGCACAGTAGGGACAGTTACGTCCTTTATTCGTCCTAGAACAAATCTGTGCTTCCCACTCATGACCGTTTTTACAAATCCACCAAACCTTTTTGTTACTATATGCGCTGCATAAATGCGGATCCAAATCTTTGTTTTTTTGATAATTCCATTCCAAGGATACTTGCGGGAATAGTGTTACTAAATCATTTGTGTTAGGAATTGCACGTCGACCACTACAATAAGGGCAACCACTTCCATTAACTCTACTTTTTATTTCAGCAATCCAAGAGTGTCCTCTTTTGCAAAGCCACCAAACTTTTTTGTGCGAACCAGAAGTAACGTTAGTAGGTGTTATTTGAGTGTTCTTAACATAATCCCATTCATTTACTAATTCTGGATTCACAGTTGCCAAATCATTATATCCAAATAAGACTTTTCGGTTAGAACAATAGGGACAGCCTTGCCCACTAGTTATTCTGTAAATACTGGCTGTCCAACTGTGACCTCTATTACATTTCCACCAAGCTTTTCTTCCGCTACATGATGTGATACTTTCAGGAAATAATCCTATTTCAGAATTCTTTTCATAATCCCATTTTGTCATTAAATTAGAGTTATCTACTACATATTGTTTTTTATTCGCCATAATAAGAAAACCTACTCTCAATTATGTAAAATAATGATAGTTCTTTTAGTAACGTTAGGTCGTGTATCAGTGTACAATCAGAAATTCTATTGATATTTTTTCAACATCACTACCGTCTCAAGCGTTGTTTCGTTGTCCCAACTCAAATCTGTCGTTTCCTTTTCGTCATAGAATACCGGAAACCGGAATTTGATGTGCTTCAAAAAGCGACCGTCCGGCTGCTCCTGTTCAAAAATATCTACGCGCTCCACAAAACAGTTGAGAAACTCTTTCTTCTCGGAATCGGTAAACCGGTTGTAAAACTCGTTGAAGTACAAAAGAAACTGATAGATGTTGTTTTCGGAAATCCTGTCTTGACGGATGTTAAGGATCCTGGTCTCCGTTTCTTCGATTTGCTGTTCTACGGAACTGATCTCGTCATAAAATTTATACAGACGGTTTTCCATATCCGAATACATCCGGTCATAGTGCTTGTCCGTTATATCAAGACTATCCATTTGCTGTCCCAATCTGTCCTTTGCGCCGTTTAGCTGCCGCAATTGTTTATGCAGTTGTGCCAGCTCTTTTTCTAACTCCTTTGTATCTATTTGAGCACCGATTTTCTGACGAATCGCTTCTTCAAATTTCGGTTTATTGACAAGATCACCGATCACCTCTGCAACGGCATTATCGACTGATTCTTGTTTCCACTGACGCTTATAACCGCATTTGTGACCGTTCACGGTCGTGCGGTGCTTACACTGATAATAATAGTAATCCTTATAAAAAGAACCGTCGCTTTTCTTCTTTCGATTGACATTGCCGTACATTCCGGCACCGCAGATCGGGCAGCGCAAGATGCCTGACAGTATGTTCTCCCGTTCGGGATGGTAGGCTTTCTCAAATTTCTTTCCTGATTCCCGACGCTTTTTTTGAGCCAAATGCCATTCCTCTTCCAAGATAATTGCCTCATGTATACCGTCATATATCGGATAATCCTCTTGCTTGACGATATGGAATTGGTTCCTTGTGCCGGCGATCTTCTCAGTCTTGCGGCGACCATAGGCAAGCTTTCCGCAATAAACGGGGTTTTCAATCACCCTCATAACAAAATTTGCAGAAAACATATCCAAGGTGTTATTCTGACGCTTTTTCTTTTTGTAGCCGTGTTCATTTAAATAGGCGGCTATGGAGTTAGCGCCCATATTGGTATTGATGTATTTATCAAATATGATGCGGATAACCTCTGCTTCATCTTCCGCTATTTTCAATTCGCCGTTTTCAAGCTGATAACCGTAAGGAGCAAAGCCGCCGTTCCATCTTCCCTCACGGGCTTTTTGTCTGCGGCCCTCCATCGTCTGAACAAGGATGTTTTCACGTTCTATCTCGGCAACAGCGGATAATACGGAAATCATCAGCTTGCCGCTGTCCTTTGAACTGTCAATACCGTCCTCTACACAAATCAGATTCACGCCGTAGTCCTGCATTCGCTGCAATGAACTAAGCACGTCAGCGGCGTTTCTGCCGAAGCGAGAGAGCTTGAATACAAGTACATACTGTACCTTATCTTTCATTGCTTCAATATCTTTCAGCATTTGAAGAAACTGAGGTCGCCCGTCAATATTTTTGCCGGATTTACCCTCGTCGCAATATTCGCCAACAACGACCATTTCCTGAAACTCTGCATATCGTTTCAGCTTATCCTTCTGTGCGTCTAAGCTGTACCCGTCTACCTGCATAGAAGTAGATACTCTGGTATAAATATAACATTTAGTGTTTTTCATGTCAACTCAGCTCCTTATAAGTTACCGATGTAATTGTTTGTCCCAACTTTATCATAGCATCTCTTTTCTTCCTTTTCAATAGCTATTCCCAAAAAAGAAACAGCGGTACCTCAAAAAATACCACTGTTAAACTCACGTTATGCTGATTTCTTCTTTTCCTTAATATCGGTTTTTTTCTCCACTTCTTCGAGGAACTCTTTCCCGTATTTATTCATCATTCGTACCAAAAAATCCACGCAACGCTCAAATGCTGCATCTTGTTCGGTCATAAGTTCCTCCTTCCGCAAAAAATAACCTTTTTCGACAGACAAAATGTGTTATAATAAACTATAACATTTATCTGTCTGTAGTCATTTTACCCCAGTAAAAAGAGAAAAACATTGAGCGGAAATTGACTGAAAATTGACAGTTTTGGAGTGAGAAACATGGAGCGATGCGATTTTAGTTCTGTGATTACGATTATCAGCGATCATATCAGCGAAAGCAAGCGCGGCAATCAGTCCGATTTAATGTATGCGCTGTTCGACACCTTTGCAACTGACGAAGCTAACACGGAAGAAACCTTCGATGAAGGCGCGGTTTGCCGCTGGGTAAACGGAGTTAGGAAAATCAGCCCGAAAATCACAAAGTATTATTCAGACAATAACAAAAAGATTTGTCTTTCCTCAGACATTGAGCAAAACATTTTGCCGATGATGGTCGACAGCGATATGGCAGTTCGGAAAATCTATAATCTTGTGGTGTATGATACAACCATTTCCGACGGCGTAATACAAAAACTGACCGCGGGATACCCGTTTTCCAACAGCAAAGAAAAAGCAGATTTCCTCTGCGCTGTACTCTGCTTTTCGATGGAGCGCAGCTTCATCAAACGCGAAGCCGGGAGCAAAAAGCTAACGGCAGGAAAAGCCCTATCCCCTATTGTAAACGACGTAATCTTCGGCGCTGATGTTCCAAAGCCGTGCCGCTACTTCTGCGGCAGAGGCAAAGAGCTTGATGCGCTCCACGACCAACTGAGCGAAAACAGTAAAATCTTTCTGCAAGGCATACCGGGAATCGGCAAGAGCGAGCTTGCCAAAGCCTATGCGACGAAACACAAAAAGGATTACACCAACATTATCTACCTCAACTATTCCGGTAGCTTGAAAGCAGATATTGTCAATCTGGATTTTGCAGATGATTATAACGCAAGCGAGCCCGAAGCGGAGCGATTCAGGCGACACTCCCGTTTCCTGCGAAACCTGATAGACGACAGCCTGATCATCGTTGATAACTTCAACGCCGTTGCGACCGATGACGGGTTGTTGAGCGAAGTCCTCGCATACTCCTGCCGTATCCTGTTCACGACGCGCAGCCGCTTTGACGATTATGACACCTACACCATTGAAGAAATGCCGGACGACGCGCTGCTTGAATTAATGGGCAAACTGTTTACGGATGCAGACAAATATCAAGCGATTCTGAGCGAAATAATTCATACGGTTCACGGTCACACCTTTGCCGTGGAGTTGGCGGCACGTCTGTTGGAGGTCGGCATTTTAGATCCGGATCAATTGTTGGAAAAGCTGCGCACCGAAAAAG
>CAMHCD010000035.1 GCA_946183545.1 uncultured Clostridia bacterium | reverse complement strand
AGTGTTTATGCGGTTTTCCACCGAACGGTTCAAATAACTTTCATGCCCTTGGGGGAGATTATAAAACGCGGATCAACCTTATTTTTCAATTTTCCGTTTTACATTTTCAATTAATCAAAATACTTCTCGTACTGCGTCCAACCGGAAGCGTAGCGGCGTAAACATCCGCGCTCTTCATTTGACACCAACGCCTGATTCCGCTATAATAGAGCAAAATATCCGATGCAAATCACCAAGCTTACCAAAAATCACGATTTTTTTTACAACTTTATTGATTTTTAACTATAGTTGTTATATCATAAATACAGAAACCATAAGAGAGTGTTACTATGAAAACAAACCGCTTATTATTATTTGCCCTGATGAACCTTGCCAACTACGTTCTTGTCCTTTTGGCGTGTGCATTGTATGGCATTGGTTTTGGCATTGCGCTGCTGTTTTTTGTCTTACAACCCATATTGACAGCGGCAAACTATACTGTTTCAAAAAAAACATGGCAGCTGATTGTATTATCGGCGCATCAGCTGATATCAACAACCATTGCCAATTGTACGAGCGTTCAGCTTTACTATCAAAACATCAGCAGCGACTGGGGAACACTTTTTGTAGGAAAATATGAGATCCTTATCTGTTTTGTGTATGTGATCATTATCTCTGTCCTCGCTATCGTTATCAAAGCCGCAAAATCCTCGGCACAGCGCCGGAACAAGACCAATACCGTTGAAAAGCCAAACGGCAAACACATATTGATCGCCGTCGTCAGCGCCATCCTTCCGCTTTTTCTGCTCGGCTCACTTGTTTATACTACGATTCTCGGGCTTCCGACGCCTACCTTCAAGCAAGTGACCGTATCCGTAGATAACGCCTATCGCAATAACACAAGATGTGAAGCCATAAACAACATAGCAGGCGGACAAGACGCGCTGTACATCAACGCAGAAAACCGTTTGCCGATTGGCGGTATCTACCGTCTGGACGGCGGCTTTGTCCGTCGTGTTTACACCTACAAATGGGAGGGAACGGAGGAAGCTCTGTTTTCTACGTACATATATCGCGGAAAACCGGTCAGCGTAGAACATGGCGCGATTTGCTGCCTGAATGTTTCAAACGGAACCTTTGAGCCATACCTGAACCCTCCGATGAAAAACGGCGACAGAGTAAAATCCGTCTTTGTGACTGGGGGGGAGTTGTACTATTATACAGAGCAAGGCAAAAACACCATCTACCATTATGTGGATGAAGAAACCGTTGACATTGCCGCCTCCGAAAAGCTGTGCGGCAACGGGTATACTCCCGAGGACTTTTGCGGCAACACCATGTACTACTCCTTAAAGAGCCACAAAAAGGAACAAGCTGATCTCGGTTATGATGATATCGAGTTTTATGACTGCAGCGGCATACGGAAGTTGTATCAATATGACTTGCAGTCAAGAAAAACCCTGCGCTGCATTGATTTTTCCTGTCTGGACAAGGAGCTGACCAAAAACAACCGCACCCTGGAAAATTATTTTATCACGGACAATTGCGTGTATTTATTTGTAAACTCCAAGGATAAGCTTGAAGATCATTATTCAAAGGAAATCATCGAACACGACGCAATGCTGCAAGATATCGGATACGCAGAGATTACAAAGATTTACCGTTTTGATATCAAAACCAAAGAACTAACACATCTGACAGATATTGACAGCGCCACCTTTACGGTCAACGGATACGGCGATAAGATATATTTGAGCACCGTAACGGAAAACTATATGGATGAATCGGGAAGTTTAGTAGAATTAGAAAACAAGCTTTACGTTTTCTCCGACCACGCTGACAAGCCCACACTTTTGCCGGTAAACGAAAGCATCGGCAATCTATATATCTTTGACAAAGAGTGGCTATATTACACAACGTCTACCGACTCGCTTTACAGGATCCATCCCGACGGCTCCCATAAAGAACATATATTTTGAATTTGGGATCATTATTTCGCCCCGGCACTCCTCATTTGACACCGGCGCTTGATTCCGCTATAATAGAGCAAAACATCCGATTGGGAGTGACACGATGGCAAAGGATATGACCTGTCCGCAGTGCGGCGCGCAGATGGCGTTCAACAAGGAAACGCGCGAGCTTAGCTGCTCTTGGTGCGGTCACAAGGAGCTGTTACCGAAAGAACCGCCCACACAGGCAGAAATACAGGAGCGCGGCAAGCGCAGGCTTATGCTGATAAAGCTCGCTGTATTTGCCGGCATCGCCCTGACGATCGGCGCAGTTTTTGCCGTTGCCTTTCTAATGAAAACTCCCGTTGACCCCTTCGAGTACCTCGACGTCACTTTCAGCGGAATCAACGGCGAGGGCAAGGTGAATGTGCGCGTCAAGCACAACGACTACTTTGTCAGGTCCGATCTTGACATAACGTATAACAGCAAGGCATATATCGGCGATCTAAACGAGGGCGACAAGCTGAAAATCACTGTAAACGAGCGCAACGATGATCTGCGCTTTACCTCGCACGAAAAGACCTACACCGTAGAAGGTCTGGAGCTGTTTGTGACCGACCTGAACTCGCTCAGCGACAAGGCGGTGCAGGCGATCCACGACAAAACAGAATCGCTCAACAAGCGCAATATCACGCCCATGCTGACCCAAGCAGAGCCGGATTTAAAAAAAGCCGAACCCAAAAAAATGATGCTTCTGACCGACGGCGACACAAGCAACACCCTTTTTGATATTTACGAGGCGACCTTCAAAACCTCCAAGGGCGACAAGACCGTCTATCTGATGGTATATTTTGAGGGATTGATTGCCAACGGCGACGATATCCGCTACGATTCCGCTATGTATAAGGGCAGCATTATCACCTTAGGCGAGTGGTATGACGGCACACTGAGCTGCTACGAAACGCTGAAGGATGCCGAAATGGCGGTAAAGAACCAAAAAGAAAAGAACAAGCAGCTCACCGAACGAGTATTCAAACCATAAAGCACAAACAAAACGCCGGGCATTTCGCCCGGCGTAATTTATTTTTTCAAAACAAATTTTTCAATTGTTTTCGCCACACCGTCGTCGTCGTTGGACTCGCAGACGTAGTTGGCGATTTTCTTTATCTCTTCCTCGCCGTTTCCCATAACCACGCCAAAGCCGGCGTAACCGATCATCGTCATGTCATTGTAGTTGTCGCCAAAGGCGATCAGCTCTTCTCTGCCCACGCCCAAATGATTGAGCAGATGGGGCATCATTGAGCCTTTGGAAACGCCGAAGGGCATCAGCTCCAAAAAGTACGGCGCGCTTTTGTAGATATCAAGCAGCCCGTCATAGCGCTTGATCAAAATCTGCTGATAACGATCAAGTTCGTCAGGCTCACCCGCAAGCAAAATCTTATTCACGTCAAATTTAACAGCCTGAACCATGTCGGGCACCGTCACCATTTCGGTTTTCAGCACATCGCGCTCGATATAGGTGTAATCGTTGACCTTGGTGTTTGCGTAGATTTTTTTATCGTCAAAGGTGATGACGGTAATGTTTGAATCCTGCAGCACGCTGACGATATCGGGCAAGTATTCAATCGGAAAATACTTGCTTGCCACTGTTCTGCCTGTAGAGCAGTCGATGATTTTGCCGCCGTTAAACGACATGATGTAACCGCCGTAGCGCTCCATCATCAGATCATGCGCAATAGGCAACACGCCGAGCGGATGTCTGCCCGAAGCCAAAATCAAAGTTTTGCCTTGCGCCTGCGCCTCTAAAAGTGCATATCGGTTACGGGGAGAAATCTCTTTTTTGGAATTCGTCAGGGTTCCGTCAAGGTCTGTTGCGATCAATTTGTAATCCATAGTAATCACCAATCATGAGATTCACACAATCAACGGTATTATACCACATCTTTTGGAAAAATGCAAATTTTAGGCTATATATTGTAATTCGGTGAACTTAAAGCTTCCTGTAAATCTCAATGTGGATCTGATGCTTTAGTTGCAGCGGTTCCTCGTATTTTTTCAGGATATCACGGTAATCCGCTTCAAAAGCGGCGACCTCCTCCGGCGAAAGACTGGCTCCTACGCCGCGGCAGCTGCGTATCCTGCCCAGCCACGCCTCCTTGGTAAAGGTCAGGTCGGCATTGTAGGAATGGATGGTGTCGATCATAAACAGTCCCTCTGCCCAGTCAGGGTAGCAATAGCGGAACTGTTCAAAGCCGCAGCCGCTCCACGCAGGGTTGTATCGCAGCACGAGCTGCTCCATCTCGGCGATCTTTTCGTCCTCATACGGCAGCCAATCCATGAAGATTTTGCAGAAAACACCCCAAGGCTTAAGCACTCGCGCGATCTCCCGTGCCGCCTTTGGCGCGTCAAAATACTGAAAGCACTGCACCGCCGTCACCGCGTCAAAGCTGCCGTCCGCAAAGCCCGTATCCTCTGCGGAACAGACGCGGAAGCGGATGCTTTCAAGTCCTTTTTCAAGAGCGAGCTGTTTGCCGTATTCCACTTGGTTTTCCGATATATCCGTAGCGGTAAAGCGCGCCCCCGTTTCGTACAAATTGATGGGCAACACCGCAGTGCCGCTGCCCAAATCGAGTATCTCCTGCCCCTTTGCGCCTATGCCGAAGCGGATCAGCTTTTCGTACAGGCTGTAGGGGTAAATATCGCGGTACTGCGCGTAATCCTGCGAGGTCTTGCCAAAGTCAAACGCCCGCCCGCTGTCGATATGTTCCAGTTGCATTTGTCATTTCCTTTCAGCGCATTTGGTATTTCTTTAAGTCGACGTAACCGTCAACGACCTCCACGCCCTCGGCTTCGAGCAGGCGCTGCTGCTCATCAACACCGCCAAAGGCGAAGTGCGGCGCAAGCCTGCCCTGCGCGTTAACGACCCTGTGGCATGGAATAACTCCCGGCGCGGGGTTTACGTGCAGCGCGTTCCCCACCACCCGGGCTGCTCTGCCGTTGCCGGCGAGAGTTGCGACCTGCCCGTAGGTAGCCACCCTGCCGCAGGGGATCTGCAAAACCGCGTCGTATATTCTGTCGTACATACTTTTCATAAAAGCTCCTGTCACAACAAACGGCTGCCATTTGAAGCAGCCGTTTGAGAGATTTGTAAAGTTAACTGTTCGGGTTCGGGTTTGGATTTCCTTCCCAGTAGGTGGACGCGTCTGCGTAATTGTCGGAAAGAACAACCTCATACCTGGTTTCGGGAACATTGGTTTCCTGATTATATGCTACATATGAGTATACATAATAGGAATACAATCTCATATTCTTACCGGAGTTAGTCGCCTTATTCTCGTTTCCGCTTGCGTATACATACTGGTAAGACTGCAGCGAGTTGGAATAACGGAAGGTGTTGTTATTCAGCTCTTTCACGTAATTTCCGTCTTCCTTCTTCTTAAGATACCTTACGGTTTGTGTTTCGCCGTCTACCGTGATTGTGCGCGTAACCGTTTCATATGTATTCAGCGGCTTGTAACGGTAGATGATTCCTGTTTTCTGACCGTTTTCAACATTTTGCTGAGCCGCGATCTCGGTTCCGTAGGCTCCCATCATTGCCTCGTCGTTGCTGATTTCCTCTGCCGCGGCGGAGGTGTCATTTTCAGGAACCGCTCCGGAGACGATGTTCTTCTCAATATTGGCTTTGATCATTTCCTTGATGTTATTCACATTCACCGTGCCCTGATTGTTAACATAATCCGAATCAAGGGCGCTTTGAGAAGGCGTGTCGTTCGTCATGGAGTAGTACACAACGCCGCCGCCGACAAACTGAGGTTCCTCCGGTTTGTACGTTTCTAACGTATTGCTGCCTACAACCGGTCTTGTCGCGAAAACCTTATCCGGGCTGAAGAAGTCTGCGATATAGAAGTTTTGCAGCAGATACTCAATCTTAGTGGTCGTGTTGTTAACGGTTTTATCTCTGTGTGTGATCTCATAGTGCGAGAAGTCAACCTCGGAGCGGTTGAAAGCAGCTTCCGAAACACTGCCTGCAACGGTTCTCAGGTAGGTATCGCCCTTAACGCGGAACTTGTAGCTTGAACCTGTCGCAAGTAAGGGAGCGTTTGATGTGGAAGCACTTGCACCGTACGTCTGATCATTCGGACCAGAATCTACCGCAAACCATAAAGTTTCTGTTGACAAACCGGACGGAGTAAGATTGGCATACGCCTGATAGGTATAATCATCTCCCATAAGTGATCCATTCAGATATACGCTGTAAGTCTGCACCTGGCTGTTCATGGTAACCGCCGCGTCTGCCGTATGATCCGTCGTATTCGGATTGGAAATGCTGATAGAACTTGTGTCGATCGTGTAACGATAGTAGTTGTTAGAGGGCATTTCCTTGAGCGCCTGCACGGCCGGAACAATCAAATCGGAAGCCGTAACCGTATCTGCGGTTTTGCCTCTCACCTCAAAGCCTGAAACCGTGAGGGTTTTTGCTATATGAGAGTTTGCGTAATTGTTGTTCGTGTTGTCCTCGTCCGCCCAATCCGCATCGTACGGATAGTTGATCATATCGTCGCTATCATCTAAAGGCGTCTCATTAACATCAACCTTTTGAGGATTATACTCGTAGTAGGTAAAGCTAAAGGTGACGTCAACATACTCGTATTTCTCAAAGATCGCCTTATAGATTGTGTAAGTATCCGAGAACGCGATTCCGCTTGTGATAACGGTTTCACTGCTGTTTGCAATACTCTTTTCCATTATGTAAGCAGGAGACGGCGAATCGTCGCCGGGATACAGCTTCCATTCCTGTAAGCCGTAGCGTTCGTGCGAACCGGTAACCGCGAAGGATTTTGTAACTGTCGTACCTGTCAGCGTAATACTGTCATACTCCGGGAAATAATCGGGAGTGTTCTTGGCATAAATAACGTTATACGCAGTGGGCTGCTGTTCGGTACCCCCTGTCCGTTCGATGATCGCCGAAGACTTGGCGCCGTTTGCCAGACCCGTAACCTCTACAGATGTTCCGCTTAGGTCAAAGTAACCGGGCTGGTCGATGTTCGAACCGCTTGAAACCTGTGGGATCACAACCGTATAAACGGAGGTTGCCAACGACATGGGGCTGATCCTTTCAAATTTTTCGGGATCGTGGATGGTCACCGTTGTGGTATAGGTGAGGTAATCCTTGTGGTCAGTGTCCTCATGCGATCTCACCAAATCACCGATCGTACCGTAAATCTTGACGGTAATGGTTGTCGTGCCGGAGGCGTGCGGGGTCACGACGCCGGTTGTCTCGCCAACAGTTGCAACGTTTGTATTGCTGGATGTAAATTTTATCTTGGCGCCTTTATAGGTGGGCGCTATATTGATTGTAGCGGATTCCGTAACATTCGCCGTCACATTGCTGTAACGCTTTGTGTAAGAGGGGATCACCGCGTCGGTCTGCTTTTCAGCGGAGTAGCCGCTTTCGTTGGTGAGCATAAAGTAGTTGGTGGAATCGTTGCTAATGTCGATATTATCCGTCTGTGTTTTACTGAATCTGTCGTTTGATTCATTAGTGCCCCAGCCCTGGAAAATCAGACTGTGCACCTTATAGGTACTTGTAACGTCACTGACTGTTTCCGTAATGTTTTTGGGAATATCGGCGTAGTAATAACGATAGCCGCTTTCGCTGTCATATCCAAGAGGGTTCATGTGGACGCAGCCCTTGCCGGTGGTGGAGTTGTAATTGCTGTCCCAACCGATGTTTTGTGTGTTATTGCCCCAGTAGTAAATACCGATGTTTTCCCAGGAGGTTTCCGAAGTCTGCCATCCGTACGGCTTGGCAAGATAGATGCGTCTGAAGCCGTCCGCAACAGGTGACGGAACGGTAGTGCCTGTGGTGTATTTCAGATTCACCGAGCTTTCGTTTATCGCCTCCATCCACATGGTATGGGAAGCGATCAATCCGGGAACCTTATTGACGCCGTCAAGTGAAGTGACCTGCGTAAAGTCGGTACGGGTAAAGCTGCTGCCGGAATAGGTGCCGTATGTCACGCGTACATAAACGTTGTTGTAATTTGCGCCGGACTGTACGACGGGAGTCGTGATATCGGCAGAATAAATACTGCTGTTGCCCACCTGTTCCAGCAATGCACTGCAGGGGTCGTCATTGTTGTCGGTCACCGGCGTGGTACTGGTCGAACCTGTTACGATCGCGACCTGAACCTTTTTACCGGTCATATTATTTCCGTGCATGTCAACATAGTAGGTGACGGAGTGCTGCAGCATAACGTTAGCTGTCACAGTCACATTTGCACTTCCCATCCGGCAAGTGGCAACATTGCCGCTGGTTGAGATGATTGACGCGCCGGTGCCGTTTATGCTGAAATTTTTTAAAACGTAACCGTTTTCCTCGGTATATTTTGCATAGAAAGTATCCTGATATTGTGCAGTGGTGATTTGTGTTTGACAAGCCGAATCAGAATAGAAAGTAACTGTACCGTTGTCAGCAGGGTTAGTTACACCATTAAGAGAATAGTCAATTTTTGAAAAAACGGGTGTAACCGTTATGTCGCTTGCAGGCATTGTAAAAGTACATGAATTGCCGGAAATCGAAACGGTCACATTCGGTGATGTTGTAACACCGGAAAGCTGGTAGCCGGTTGACGGTGTTGCCGTCAGCTCTATTGTCGTTTCGGAAGTTGCGCGTGTGGGTGATGCAGTCATTGAACCGCCGGTAACAGAAGCAACGGTTACATCATAAAAATCCGGAACTGTATACCAAATCTTATGAGTATTTGTATCATAGAAAATAGTAACCGGATTATCTATGTTGTCAGAGTCGAATTTCAGGTTGTAATTCTCGCCTCCGTCGCTTACTAGAGTAGTTTTTGTTGTGTTCATCGTTGTAGCGGATGTAGCATACCAGTTTTTGCTGTTGGTCGTATCATATACGAAGAACACAGGATCGTCGGTATATGTGCTGGAACCGATCTGTGCGGAAAGCTCTGCGAGGCTTGCGTATGTATCTACCTTATATTTAGTTCCGGAAACATAGGTAAACGGAATACTGGTAGAGGTTGCATTCCAATCGTCACTTCCCGAATAGGTAGTCGTCCATGAATTTGCACCATTGGATGGTCTTACTCTGAAACGTCCGGCAATATAAAGGTTCATGGATGCGTTTGCTTCGAAGGTAGCAACAACGCTGATGGGTGAAGTTGTACCTGTAGTTGAAGAACCTGTTGTGCCGCTGTAGGTATATTCGGTTATTTGACCGACAGCCGCGGAAACTGCTACACCGCCTACGGTCAAGGTTTTGATTTTGTAGCCGTCGGCAGGTGTGACGGTTCCACTGTAAGAATCGCCGGCTACCTTGTTGCCGGAGGGTACCGTTACCGTGCCATGTGTATCGGTCGTACCATTGCTAAACGTGTAGATCTTTTTGTACAGCGCGATCGCCTTTGCGTTGTCTTTCTTTGGTTTGAAAGTTGTAGACGCGGAGGTTGCACTTGCGAAAGTACCGTCAGCCGAATCGCATGACCACTTATAGAACTGATAGGAAGCTCCGCCCTCGGTCTTTGTGCTCTCGGCTGTAACAGTAATACCGTCTACATTCGTACCCGAAGCTGATGACTTTGTAGGTACATAGGTCATCGTGGTATTATACGAACCGGATGCGCCGGTCGTTGAAT
Source organism: uncultured Clostridia bacterium (assembly GCA_946183545.1). GTDB lineage: Bacteria > Bacillota > Clostridia > Oscillospirales > Acutalibacteraceae > Ruminococcoides. The sequence continues at coordinate 6,545 of CAMHCD010000035.1, read as the reverse complement.
ACTTTGCCTCGGTAGAAAGACCGGTGTACGTGGTAGGCGTAAACATTGCGTGAACCTCGGCATTGGAAGTTGTAATTCCTGTTGAACCGTCGGTCTTGATATAAATCGTCGTGTTTGAAGAAGTACCGTAAGTGGTATTTGCTGCAGGAGTCAGCCAGTCGCCGGAAGTACCGAAGCGATAGCGCAGATGGGTGCACATGTCTTCGGTAAACTGCCATCCGTTGAAATCGTAATACGTTGCCTTTGTCGCAATAACCGTATTGTAGCTTGTATCGGCAATACCGATACCGGACAGGTTAGCCGTTGCGCCTGCCGTGCCGCTTGTGCCGACCTTTACGGTACCGCCGGTGCTGCTCGCGGAGCCGGAGGTATAAGCCTTGGCGACCGCGCCGCCGGTGATCATTGTCCAACGGGCATAAAGCGTTGTGTTTGAAGTCTTGTTCCAAGTCCTCGCGCTTGCGCCTGCCGAGGTGTAATATTGTGTGCCGCCGGAAGCAGCATCGGTATCATAGTAACCCTCAAAGGTATAACCTGTACGGGTAGGCATATTAACGGATGTAGTGGGCATAGCATCGCCGTAGGTTGCGGTAACGGAAGCAGTACCCGCCGTAGCGTCATCCGCGTTCTTGTTAAGCGTTACGGTGTAGTTGGTTTTCTTGGCGGTAATACTCACGCTCTTGTTTTCCGTAACAGAACCGGTTTTGAATACAGTGTTAGCGGTAACAATTGTGAGTCCGCTATTGGTATTATATTCATAGCCCGTAGAATATGTCACTTTGAAGTAAACATCTGTATCGGTATCAACAGTCAGTGCGGAACTGTAGTCCGCATATGTTCCCGAGGAACCGAGCTTATACTGTTTAGTGTCAATACCTGTGTCGGCTGTAAGAGTTACAGTATAAGTCTTAACAGTGGTAGCCGTAACGGTAACAGCCTTTGCCGGCATGGTGAATGAATAGGTGCCGTTTGAAGCCGTCAGCACATGATCTGAACCGTCGTTGTATTTAACCTGTGAAAGACGATAACCCGAGTTTGCCGATACCGTAAAACTAACAGTATTGTTTGCGTAAGCAGTGGTGGGTTTTCCGCTGCCCCAAGTTACGTTGCTGCCCGAATAGGTAATAGCGTATGCGGTAGGAGCGCCTTCGGTAAGAACTGCCTTACCGTTGGTTCCGCTTGAATCAACAGAATCGATTCGATATGTTTTGCCGGTATCATAAGAATCACTGTCATCAGTCTGTGCGCTGTTACCTTGCAAAATTATTTTAAATGAGTCATAGGCGTTCGTAAATGATTTATAGTAATAATCACCCGCCGCAGTCCAGCCGCTAATCGCTTCACCCGGCCAATCTCCCGTCCAATTATCATTTGTGTTCGACCAAATATGAGCATTGGTCATCGTTTTATTGCCTTTATTTTTTAGACCGGACTTAATAAATATAATTGTGGTCTTAAGGAAATTAAGCTGAATCGCATTAGAAGCGTCAGAATCGGAATAGGTCGTGCCGTCACCAATCGCTTTTACGGTATAGGAACCTGTTGAGTTCGCCGTATAAGGACTCGTGGCGTTGGTTTTAACCGCTGTACCGTCCTTATAAACAGTGTAAGAAGACGCATTAGAAACATTCGCCCAAGTTAAGTTTGCCGAACTACCTGTAATGTCAACAGGAGTTGTAGTTGCATTGTTGTACTTGAGGGAAGGAGCAGAAAGCTTGGTGATGTTATCTGATTCTGTAACCTTAAACTTTGTAGTGCCACCCTCAGAGGTCAGTTGAAATGTGTACTTCTTACCCTTAGTTACACTCATACCAATCCAATTAGTATTATACTGATACACTTCCCAAGTAGTGGTGCCAGGAGATATAGTATAGCTATCATGGCCAAAATAGCCGTCTGTTCCCCAGTCGCTTCTTTTAAATCCTAAATACATTGTACCGGTCTCTGTAGCTACTATCTCAGCAACACCACTTGAATTAAAATAGGCAGTTCCAGAGCCAGCACTGTTATATTCAATATAATAATTATTGTAAGAGCCAACCTTCTCCCCGGTCACCTTCGCTGCGTCGGTGGCAATCAGACCTACTGTCATGCAGGAGATCAAAAGGCATACTGCAAGAACGACCGACGTTGCTGACCGCGAGAATCTTTTTAGCTTGGTGTGCCTCCTGAGTTGTAATATTTTATTGAACCGCTTCATAGCCATACCTCCGTTTGGGGAAAGTAAATCAATATACAAAAATTTATTATTGTAAAAGGGCGCAATACCCCATAGTTATACACATTACTATTTTAGCATGAACTATTGAAACTCTCAATAACTTGCAGGAATTTTGTGCAGGTTTTTAAAGAATTGTAGCAATGCATAATTTTTGGCGTGATTTTTGCACTATTTCACCATAAAGCTTTGTGACTGGAAATCGGTTTCCCTTAGTATTAAAAAACGGCGTAAAAAAGCGCGTCATTTCGACGCGCTTTTGGTTAGACTTTATCCTGTTTTAGAGTGACGTACTCGGCAAGGTTATTTTCCATTTCTTTATAGTCGCTCTTGTTGAAAGCGATGTTGTGAATGTAGAGAGTTTCTTTGTCGTTGGCTCCCTTTTCATACATCCAATCGGCGTTAAACAGCTCCTTGTTTTTGTCAGTATCTGTCGCAGTCAGGGTGCTTCCGTCAAAGGTCACCTTAATATTATACTTTTTATCGTTGAAGGTATAGAAGCCCTTGCAGTCATCATCCGGCTTAATGCAGAAGCTGTAGTCATAGCTGATCCAACGGATATTTTTGTATTCGGCGGGCGATTTATCATATCCCGGCGAACATCCGCACGCAAGCGCAGTTATACACAAAACCGCGACAAAAAGCATGGCAACTGTTTTTTTCATGGTTATTCCTCCGAGGCGGAGTCTTTCTCCGCTTTTTTGTGCGCTTTCTTTTTTTCGCCGTCAGACGCATTTGAAAGCTCTTTTTCCCGGTTTTCCTTTTGGATCCGTTCAATAATATCCTGAACGCTCTCCTGCGGCTCAGGTTCCAAGCCGATGCCGAACAGGGATTTGATCAAAATGATGATTTCGTTTGAAAACGCCAGAAGTATCAGCACGATCAACGTGATCAAGCCCCAAGGCGTGGCGTAAAAGTCAAACAAATATTTAAGGAAGCCGATTTTTGTCAGCATTTTACCTTGTATTTGCTTAGTCGGAATAGGGTCATCGCTCGACTGGTTGGCGTCTCCCTTGGTTACGACATAGGTTAAGCTGCCTTCCTTGTACGGAGCCTTGACAACACGGTGCGTCACCAGCTTACCGCTCATCTCGCCGGAGGTGGCGATGAATGAGACTATATCCTCTTTTTGGACGGTATCGCCGTCACATTCCTGCACGATGATTATATCTCCGACCTGAAGCTCCGGCTTCATACTGCCCGAGCTAACGCGATACAGCGAGTAACCAAACAAGGACGGCGCCTTGCCCATCAGCCTTGACATCATTGATACGATCAAAACGAGTGTCAAAAACGCGATGGTGACGCCGAGCACAATGTTTTTAATAATTCGCAAGACCTTGAAACGGTCCTTCTTTTTTGTTTTTTCTTTGTTATCGGTCTTTGCCGTTATATTCCTTGCCATTACTTAGTGTAATAAATGCCGGTAAAAGAAACATCGCTTGAACTTGCGGAGTTATCAATATACCATACTATTTCTGCTGTTCCGTTGACAGTTTCGCCGTCATCATTGGTAGATTGTCCGGGAACCTCAACGTTGAGCGCTACGGGAACGCCTGCTAATGTGCCCGGATTACTGACTGCGGTGGTAACGGTTGTTTCATCTCCGAGCGAGCCTTTTATGGTAGTGGTGATAGTTGCCGAACCGCTGTAATTTGTTGTTGTGACATAACCGGTATTTTCATTAACGGTAATGTTGTTTCCGGTTACGTTATAAGAAGCAGACTCGCCTGTGTAGTTTGTACCCTTGTTGAGCGTTACATAAGCGTGCTGGTTTTTATTGATAGTCGCAGTGTCAAAGTAAGTCTTAACACTTATACCGCCGGGAATATTAAATGTTCCGTACTGAGCGTTCCACGTGGTATCATCAGCTACACCGGTGAGGTAATAACCGGTTTCCGCGTGGATATTGGTAATCGTTTTAGTTCTGTACCACGGCTGAGTAACTGTGTTGTTTGATGTATCGAATCCGCTGTTATTGCCGTCGGTAGCAAAATAGAATTCGGTAGCGTTTCCGGGCAAATCAATATAGTATGTGCTTTCGATATTTTCACCAAGAATCTTTGTTTGAGTTGCCTTAAGCGCGCTGCCGTCTGCACCGGCTGTGATGTGGTTTGTAATTTGTGCATTGTTTGTTTGCCCGTCTTTGGTTTTATAAACAATATACCATTTAGCCCCATCAGCGTTCCAGTTATTCGCGTCAAACTGACAGTAAATACGAACCTTGTTTTCATTTTTCAAATGAACCGACGAGGAAAGGCCTTTATCGGTCAGACTTGGCTGCAGGGTTCCGATCTTAACGTTCGGACTGTTGGTAAAATTCTTCAAGTAAAGATTAACATACGCGGGGGCTGCACCGGTATTTGTGATGGTGGTGCCGAAATACTGAACTCCTTTCGCGGCAACAGAGGTAGTGCCGCTAACGCTATCTCCGTACTCCTTGTTACCCTTTGTGTCATACCAAAGCTTGTTATTCTCTGTTCTGTATTTTTTTGTAACTACAGAAACCTCACCGGCTGAAACAGGGAGCTGCTGCCTGCTGTAGCTCATACTGTCGCCGGTCTGGCTGCCGTTGTGGTCATACCATGAAAAGGTAGCCGGTACAAAAGACGCGATCAGTAAAACCAGCGCCAAAACCGCCGCAAACAGCATTTTACTTGTTTTCATGGTATCACCACCTTTTCTTATGAACTAAGGTATTCAAACTCCAAGTTAAAGTTGCTTGATTGAATTTCCTTAATGGATATTTTGTATTTTCCTGAAGAACGAACGTCGAGCTTAATCTTCTGATTATGACCTGAATCATTAATAAAGCGCCATTCGCCTTTGTTTGAACTTGACAACACCGGACCGACATTGGCAACATCGTTACCGTATTCAACGATATTATTTCCGGTCTTTTTGGATAGCGTAAACTGATACGAATTACCTGCCGTAAGATTAAGAACAACATATCCGCCTACACCGGTAGAAGTGAACTTAGCATACTCAACATACGAGCTACCGCCGAGAAGTTGACCATATGCGTACAATCCGTCGCCTGTAGGAACAGTTGTTGTTACCTCGGTAGTACCATCGTTATTATTAGTAGGCGTTTCGGTATTTGCCGCTCTGCCGTTGTCGTTGATTGCTCCGTACCACTTGTTTTCGTCCGGATTATAGAAGCAACCCGGGAATACATCAAGCACTCCGGTTCTTGTGCTTGTGTCACTATAGCTTCCACCGTTGTTGAATACCAAACGGTTATAGATTGTTGAAGTGCCGTCACGCGCCCTATCGGATATCAAAACAGGTGAAGCGTTGTCGTTCCATTTTACATTATTTCCGCTTGCATCGGTCATACGACCCATCGAAACACCGGGATAATTTGCGTTTCCGTGATTATTATCGTCATACAGATTTGCATATACATTTGTTGCATATCCAAATGTGCTTCCTCGTTTTACAAGGTAAACCTTGTCATAATCATTGCCGTGGGTATCTCTCCAATAGCCCCAACCATTTACATCATCAAATATCGCTGCCAACTGATATTCAGTTGCATTATATGGATACAAGCCGGTTGAAGCGAGCGGACGTCTTTGCCGATTTGCGCCGTTCCAGCTGCTGTAACCCCAGCTTAATCCTGATGTGCCGCCGAAATAGCGGAACTGGATTTTTGAAGATGTAGCCGGAACGTATGTCTTCCACGGATAATATGTCGTTTGTCCATTCTCCGTTTTATTATCATTTCTGGACATTTCATAAATATATGTATCACCGGAAGTATCTTCATCGGAATGGTCAACCACATACATCGCCTTACCGTCGCCCTTTGATGCAAGATCGTCGTTGTTATAATGTGAGAACACCTTTATTTCCTCTACGGAGCCCCATGTTCCGTAGCCTTTGTTGGTTATGGTAAAGCCCTGATTTATGCTTTCAAAATAACCATTAGCCGTATCGTCCATTGAACCGCCGTAAAGGGTATAAGTCTCATCACAATATGTATTGGGCGCATTTGTCTGCCACCAGTTCCAGCAGTGAACACCATATTCGCTTCGCGCAGGAGGATCCTCCTTATCATCTTTGATTATATAATTGTTCCAATAGGTAGCATTACAACGGTAAAGAATCATTTTCTCATTGTTATAAACAAGAGGAACTTCAACATATCCCTTATGCGTTTCGTTATCCACTGTAATCGGATAAAAACCGTTGGACGCATTTGCCCAGTCAGATACGCTTTGAGCACTTTTTAAAAACTCGGGGAATGTTATATAAAGTTTTGGGTTGTCTTTATTTAGCCAGCTTTCTCCCAGTCCGCCTGTTGTTTTATCTTCGATCCAAA
>CAMHCD010000034.1 GCA_946183545.1 uncultured Clostridia bacterium | reverse complement strand
GTTTACATAGAACTCGTATTTATCGGGATAGAGGTAGCCCTCCAGCTTGTAGTAGCGCTTGCTGTTGTTTTTCTGCTCCTTGAGGAAGTCAAAATCATCGTCAAAGTCTGTGGAGTTGCACAGCTCAAGGAACTTGTCCTTGTCGCCCAGCGCGCCCTTCTTTTCGAGCGTGTCGGCGATTTCCACTACGCTCTGACCTTCGATTATCGTTACCTCAACGCTGTCGGTACGGTTGGAGTTGCCCTCAAGGTTGGTGATTATCGCCTGATAATCCATGTTTTTGCGCAGCTCGTAGGTACCCTGAGAAAAGCCGTCGTCCGAATTGGTCAGCGAAGCGTACATCTTAAAGTATGACGGCTCGCGAATAACGCCGCTTTTTTCCAGCGCGGTAGTGACGGTATCAAGGCTGGGGTTCTTGGGGATCTTTACGTTTACCACAGCGGAATCGGTGCGGTTGATGGCAAGCAGGTCGTTTAGTCCCGTCACCACAAAGATGCCGAGCGCCGAGCCTACCAGCACTACGGACACCACCCACATCCAGCGGAACAGGCGGCGGTTGTGCTTGTTGCGCCTTTTGAGCTCGCGCTTTTCCGCCTTCTTTTTCTTTTTGAGCGAACGCTTGCTCTCCTTGGCGATCTGCTGCTTTACGTCGTCGCCGCTGTAGGAGTTGATCTCCTCCGCCGAGCTGCTTTCGATGTCGGAGCCGTCGTCACGAAAGCTCACGCGGAAGTTCTCCGCCTTTCTTCTTCTTTGTTCTTCCAGATTGGAATTGTTAACTTCGTTACTCATATACACCATCCTTATCGCGCAAGGCGATTCATGAATTTCTCAGTCACAAGAATGTCGGTTTGTTTGTCAAAGCCGCCTCGCGGAAGCTCGTTGACAATGTATTTTGAAAAGCAAATACCAACGCTCACGCCCTTGAACTTGTCAAGAAAGCGGTCATAGTAGCCCTTGCCGAAGCCTACGCGGTAGTGCTGCAAATCAAAGCACAGTCCGGGCACTATGCACAAGCCGCTGTCGAACCTCTCAACCTTTTTGCACCGGGCAGGGTCGGGCTCGTCAACGTTGAAGATATCGCCTTTTGCCACGTCGTCAAATGACTTTATGTAGTAAAAGTCCATAGCGCCAAAGCGGTTGACGCAGCGCGGCACCGCAACGCGCTTGCCGTCCGCAAACGCCTGATTTATGATATGCCGCGTGTCGCACTCGATATCACCCGAAATAAAGGTAAAAAGCGTTTGGCACTGCTTATACTCGTCAAGGTTCAAAAAATTCTCCGTCAGCTTTCGGTCGAGCCTCTGCCACACGTCGGGCGGACAGGTCTCGCGGAGCTTGCGGTACTTTGCGCGCAGGGCTCTTTTTTGATCTCTTACGTTGATTACAGGCATTGCATGTCCTTTGTAACACGGTCGGCTGCGTCCCTGCCCAAAGCAAGACTGACGATAGCGTGACCAAACGGGATAGCGCAGCCCGCGCCCCTTGCGGTGATGACGTTTCCGTCGGTTTCAACCGCGGCGCCTGTGTGGTTCGCGCCGGTCAGCTCGGACTCAAAGCCCGGAAAGCAGGTCGCGGTTTTGCCATTGAGCAAGCCCATGTGACCGAAGATAGAGGGAGCCGCGCAAATAGCGCAAACGGGCAGTCCCTTTTCGTAACAGGTCTTTACACAGTTTATAACGGTCTGATTTTTTTCCAAATTAAGCGTACCGGGCATACCGCCGGGCAGTACCGCGCCGTCAGCCTTAGAGATATCTACAGCGTCAACGCCGATGTCCGCCTTTACGGTAACGTTGTGCGAGCCCGTTACCTCCATGCCGGTAACGCCTACGGTGATAACGTCCATTTTTGCGCGGCGCATAACGTCCAGCGTCGCCAAAGCCTCGGTTTCCTCAAAGCCGTCGGCTAAAAAGAGATAAAACATAATATCCTCCTTAGTTAAGTGTTATTCCGATATAAATATCCTGCGGTAACGGCAGGCTGCCGAGCTGTTTTGCCATGCCGCAGCGTTCGGGCTCGCCGCCTTTAAGCAGCGGACTGTCGCTTTTGCCGCAGAGCGTAATGCGTTCGGCACGGCTGTTTTGCAGGAGCATTTCGGCAAAGGCTTTTGGGTCGTCGTAGTCAAAGTAAAACACAACGGCTTCTTCCTTGTTTTCCTCCGTCAACGCAAAGCAGTTTTGATAACGCACGGCACGCACGCCGTAGCACGCATAGTAATGTATGGCAAAATCCATAAAGCTATTATTCTGTAAAAGAATATTAGCTTTGGAACACGGCTGATTTTCCTCCTCAAACGCCTCCCTCAGCGACTGCCTCGTAAAGGCGCGCGCCGTTTGGGTACAAACGCTATGGTAGCCCAATCGGGCGTAAAAGTCATAAAGACCGTCGTTTGCCGGATATAGCAGAGAGTAAGCATCTCCCCTGTTTTTTGCGTCGGCAAGCGCAAAACCTATCAGGCGGCTCATCACTCCGCGTCCGCGGAATTCGGGCAGAGTGCCCGCGCCGCACAGATAATGCGCTTTTCTTCCGTTTACACTTCCGTCTATCAGGTAGACAGCCGCTATTATCCTGCCTTCAAGCTGAGCTATATAGCCGTGGGTATAAGATAAATTTCTGTTAAAGAATAATTCCGCCGCCTCGCGCTTTTCATCGAATACCGCAAGCCACAAATCGAGCAGCTCGGGGATATCCTGCTTTTGCGCCGGGCGCAAGACTTCACCTGCGGCGCTCACGGAGTATACTCCGCGCGGAAGCGTTCGTAGATGATCTCGGGATGATACGAGAGCTTTGCCTTTCGCAAGCCCTCAATGCCCATGTCCTCCTCGCGGTTGAGGTAGCGGTAGGAGGTGAGCATTTTTGCGAATTCATTGTTGATAACGGCGTAGCTGCCGTCAAAATCGCGCAGCGCCTTTTCAAACATAACATCAAAGCACAGTGGCGAGATCGGACAGCCGAGCGTCATTGCAACAGGCTGATCGTCGGCGTAAAGCACCGCGCCGCGCATTTTGAATTCGTTTTGATATACCATAGCGTCCCGAATAACGCCGTACTCGCCGTTATTTTCAAAGTCGATGCCGCGCTCCGTATACCAGCAGCGGACCACCTTGAGCGCGTCGGGGATCGTTTCTTCGTCGATCGGTTTTATGTACGCTTCGGGATAATTGCGGAAAAAACGCGCTATATGATTGCGCTTGGAGTGGAACTTTTTGCCTTCAAGCGTAGCCAAGGCTTCTACGCTGTAGATATAGTCGCGTGTGTCCTGCTGAGGCGTATAGGAAAAAACGTTTGGAAACAGCTCCTCCAGCTCGTCGCGCTCCTGACGTGACAGATAATCGAACGCCGGAGCCTCTCCCCTGCTTTTGGCGTAGTCAAGCACAGCCTCTACCGCGCCGCGAACATCCTGACCGTGCGGAAGGCAATAGCCCCACACGCTTCCGTCTTCGCGAAAATACGCCTTGATGACGGTGTCGTCGAACACAGCAATGCGCAGGTCATATTCACGGCTCCACAGGAAAGCGGAAGCCGCGTTATACTCGCAGCCGACGGCGGTGTCGCTTTGATATACCCTGTCGAGCAGCGGGATGTCTGATTTTTGGATATGTTGAAAACTCAGCATAAAATCTGTTCTACTACCCTTTCGATCTCTGCGGCTATGTCCTCTACAGTGCGGATATTGCCGTCCCTGCAGCAGTTGATAACGTGCCAGCCGCACTCCTTAGCCGCGTATACGGCGCTGCGGCGGCAGCTGAGCAGGAACCGCAAATTGCTTTCGTGCAGATCCTTTTTGGAGTTGTCGCCCTCATATCGCCGCTCCATGAGCCTTTGCGACACTTCGGGGTCAACGTCAAGGTAGATCACCGCGTCGGGACGCGGCAGCCCTAACCTGTCATATTCAAAGTCCGACTGCCAGCGGATGAAGTCTTGGCGCTCATCGTCGCAGACCTTGGACATCTGGTAGATTATATTTGATGTGGCGTAGCGGTCACAAAGGAACACCGCGCCGTCTTGGTAGTCCTTTTTCCAAAACTGCAAAAAGCTCGCCACACGGTCAACTGCGTAAAACGCAGAGGCTGCGTAGGCGTTTACGTCCTCGGGCTTGTCGCCGAACGCGCCGCCGAGATACAGCTTTACGAGCGAGGAGCCGGGGTTTTCGTAATCAGGGAATTCAAGCTTACGCACCGGCAGCCCCTTTGCGCGGAGCTTTTCGGCAAGGATTTTGGTCTGCGTAGCCTTGCCGCTGCCGTCCAGACCTTCTATTACAATGATCTTGCTTTTCATACGCCGCCTCTATCTTTTGTATTTTTCACGCATTTCCTTTTGCTTGCCGCAGCTCATCGCGCCCTCGGGACAGGGTCCGAACAAACAGGACGGTCCGCAGTTTTTAAACAGGTGCGGAGCAACTTCAAGGCACTGCAAAAGCATTTGCTCGGCTACCTCGCGGATCTCCCACTGCGCGCGGTTGCAGCAGCGGTGAGCAAAAAAGTTTTGCAGGCTGCGCGCGTTGAAGGTGCAGACTATCTTGGTGGTGCAGGCGTTAGGCAGGATGAAACGCGCGTCCTCGTTTGCCTTTTTGACAAACGCCGCGTACACCTTTTTGTGCGCCTCCTTAAAGCGGCTCATGACCTCCGCGTCGCTGCCCTCGGGTTTTTCGCCGAGGAAGTCAGCTATGTAACCGGCGACCAGCGCGTCGCGAACCTCGCGGTACGCCTTTGCCTGAACGTCAAGGGCGTTGTTGTAGGCTTTGAGCGCCTTTTCGTTGGCGGCTACCTCGGGCGGAGTGACAAAGTCAAACTTTGTGCCGTCCACGTAACGCTGAGACTGCTGGCTGTAGGAGGCTATGCGGTGCCTGACAAGCTGATGGGAGCAGGCGCGTGAGATCCCCTCGATGCCGAAGGTGAACGACGCGTGCTCGGTTGGGCTGGCATGTCCCAAGCCTGCGAGCATGTCGATAAAGGAAGCTGTTTTTTCTTCCGTCAAGCCATCGCGGATATCCTCGATGCCCGAAGGCGAATAACACAGCTTTGCCGCCATCGCAACGGTCTGCTCGGGGTTGGGGGTGTGCGTCAGTAATGTTACCTTAATTGCCATTTTTTGCCCTCTCTTTCGTCATGCGTCTGCCGAATGTCGCAGTTTTGCTATTGTATCATACATAGTTATTGCTATTATATCATTTTACAACGCGTTTTTCAATAGTGAAATTGTGATTTTTATTTGAATAGAAATATTGAAATTCACGCAAACAACAAGGGAGGCCTTACGGTCTCCCTCTGAGTTTTTTTAATTCTTATTCAAAGTACCTTGCGTACTGCGTCCAACCTGATACGTAGCGGCTTAAAAAGCCTGCGTCCGCGCCGTTGATTTTGCCGTCGGCGTTAACGTCAGCTGCCGCCGGGTTCTTGATTTTTTCCTCGTAATCCTTCCAACCGGAAGTATAGCGGCTCAAAACACCCGCGTCAGCACCGTTGATAATGCCATCATCATTGACATCGCCGATCAAAACAGAGTTGCTAAGCGGATCATCAACAGATACCGAAACTTCTGCCGATACATCCGTTCCGTCCAAAGATATACTGATGACAGACGCACCCGGAAGATTACCGCTGATAACGATTTTTGCGTTTCCGTTTGAATCGGCTTTTACGCTCTCAGACGACACACTGACAATATCGTTCATGATCGATCTTACTGTCAGGGTTTTATTTGCACCTGCCTTAGCGGGATAAATGCTGATATTGATTTCCTTTTGAGCTCCGTATTTAACGCTTGCACTGCGCTCGACTCTGATCTCTTCAGGCTTATATTCAATGTCAGCGCTCACCGTATACGCGCGCTCAATTTCAGCGTTGTTATAGTTTTTTACGCCTGATATATCAACACTGACCGTACCGTTCAGTTTATTGACCGGAACAAAGCGGAACTTGCTTGCAAACTGCTCGGTTTTTTGGTAATTATATTCCGCATTGACCGCCTCGAGCGTACCATTGATCACTCTGCCGTTCTGAGTGATGCGAACATTACCGGTATTCACTGTATCCAAGCTCATATACTGGCTGAAATTGATCAACACTTCGTTCTCGTACGCATGCACAGTTTCAACCGTCGGCTTTGCCTTTGATACAATTGCCGTATTGATTTCTGTCTGTATCGGCAAAACAGGGATATAGCTGTTTTCGCAGGCAGGATCCATCTTGCTGTCCGTATCATAATAGCCGTCTTTGGTGTATTTCACAAGCCACTTTCCTTCGGGAACGTCCCAACCGTACTCTCCGTTAGAATTGGTATACATGGGATTGATCTGGTCGTATTCTTCCGCTTTCCACAGGATATCCGACTGATTTTCCTCAGGAATACCAAATTCGTCAAGCGCGTATCCAAGATAATAGATTTCTGCCTTTACCCCCTCAACTCGGTTCGATGGTACCGCCTCGTATACATATCCCGAGGGATCATATTTTGGATTCGCAGGTTTAGGCGGGTTTTTGGGTTGAGGTTTTGGATTGGGCGGATTTTTTTTGCATCCGCACTCACACGAATCATCACAGCTGCATTTTTTCTTTTGTAATTTTTTTACTTTTTTGATTTCTTCAATGATTTCATCAAAGATTTCCTTATAACGTTTATGTATGTAACCCTCAAAGTCCACAACCAATTCATACATCTTTTGCGCAATATAAGTTCTAACGTTATTATAGATATCATTCTCAAGTCTTTCAGCAAGATTTTCTGAAATGATATTCATTTGCTTAAAATACCGTCTTCCTAAATTACCAAGATAATAATCATACTTAAGTATATTCGCCTTCCACTGCTTATACTTATTAAACCAACGGCCTAATTGTTTTGCGACAACCTTGGTTGCCTTCATATTTGCGAACGCCATCGCAAGATTAAAAACGGTTCCGGTATTGATTCCGGTATTGACCAGTTTTTTATAATCTTTGATCTCCGCCCGTATTCCGTTTAATACTTCCTTGGCTTCCGCTCTGTCCTTATCGGATAAAGCATACTCGCACGGACACACTTTTTTATCTATCAATTTTTCCAATTCATCCGCCGCATGATCAAGCATAGCGGCATATGTATTGATCAGACCTTTTAGCCGGGTGAATCTTCCGTATTCCTCTATCAGCGCGTTGATCTCACCCACGCCGGGTGTGATAGAACCTGCGAAATCCCGTAGAAAATCCCAAAACTCGTTGTCGGAACCTACGGCTGAAAGACTGTCTATCCCTGCCGAAACAGAGTCTCCGCCCTTGTTGTTTTTCGTCACAGCAAGCTTTAAAGAATTCTTTTCCATCACTTTATCTTCGGGATAAGCAACATATTCATACATGGTGCCGTTGTCAAATTCATCCAACTGATAGGCGAATAAATTACCGTTCTCATCTTTCAGCTGATAATAATCCTTACCCTCCCATTTTGTCAGGAAATCATCGTCAAGCTCGGAGAACTCCAAATCATAATGCGCAAACGGCTCGCCCTCGCATTTGATATTGCATGAAATGCCGTTTTCTTTTTCGACATAATCCTCGCAATCCAGTTTGGATTCCAATTCGTTATCCAGCTGCTTGCTCAATTCTTTAATGTCTTCTGCTTCTTCATTGATGTCTTCATCGGTAACCTGATCAAAATCATAATCGGACAAATAGTTCTCTTCCGGATCATCATATGCCGCATTCACCTTGACCGGAGCGTCGCTTACACTTGGAAAGTCATGCGAACCGACCCATACGTTTTGACTCTGATTATAGGTGCACTCAATATAGGTCTCAGCGCCGCTGCCGTTCTCTGTAACGACATACACATTTTCGAGCTTGGAGCTATCTCCCGCAAACGCAACCTTAAAGGTAAAAGTGGGATAATTAAAAAAATGCTTATAGCTTGGGGTATGCGATTCATTTTTTGTAAAATCAAACACGCAAACCTGAGGCTCCAAAACAGAAACTGAGCTATCCAAATGAGCCGTGTTATACATGGTGATAGAAGACAATTCTACAAAGTTCTCGCTGTAAATCACATCAACGGTATCAGTCTTCACCTCAAGCCCCATTTTTTTATTTTTTATAACAGCATAAAGTGAATGCAGCGAGAAGGAATATGGTTTCGTTAACACATAGTCAATACTCCACGAACCGACCATGTTGGTTTTTGTCTCTCCGACTTTTTTTCCGTTATCATACAGTATAACTTCGGAATCTGCCGACGCCTTGCCGGACACGGGGATCGTCTTGTTTCGTGTACGCTCAGGGGCGTTAATCTTCTGCGCTGTTACGTTATATGCAACAGAACCTAACGGCTGCATAATGCTCTCATTGTCTTTAGTGAATGAAAGGGATGCATTCAGCTTGGCTGATCCCGCGTTAGCAGCGTAAGCATAAAAGCGGATAACGCCCTTGGAAGAATCCGTTTTTACGGTAACGCGGTTGTTTTGATATCCTACAGCTGTTGCCTTATTGTTGAGAGATAAACTTCCCGGAACAAATGCCGTACCTTCGGGAAGCTCAACGGTAACTGTCTGGTTATCGGTTTGGTATTTGGGATCGATCTCATATTCAAGGCGAAAAACATTATAACGCCCCGCAGTTACTTCTGTATAACTTGAAACAAACGAAGTGTTTTCGGGAACGGTATATAGCAGTTTTTCTTCGTTCAGCTTCGGGACCTCAATATTGGTTACCGTTGTGATCTCGTTATCCTTTACGGCAAAAGAGAATTCCGCATAGTCCGTTCCGCTGACCAAGCCGTAATCCTGCAGCACAGATAACGAAGCTACCTTTGTCAGAAGGTTGCTTTTGGTTACAACAATTCCGGTGTAATTGCCGGCGCTTAATTCCCCGGAGTCGACCGCGCTTCCTTCAAACGCCTGAGAGGACACATATTTTCCGTCCTGATCAAAAATCATCAAAACCGAATTGTCGCTTCCCGTTGCACGCAGCGACAAGTAACCCTTTTGCTTCATGGTGATTTTTGCAACATCGGAGTCCAACCGGCTTGAAGAAATCACAGCTGAACCCGAAAGCAGTTTTTGATTGCTGTCCTCTGCGGTGATCTCCAGCTGCGCGTCAGACGCCTGCTCGTCACCGAGTATGATATAGGGATACTGCACCGTCACATTTTTCAGTTCGGTATTTGCGGTTTTATTCTTCACGGTAAAGCTTAGTCCGTTTCCGGTAGAAAGAGTCTCGGCAAGAGCCGTCTCACCCGCTTTTACCGCAGGAAGCTTGGACACGTCCAACACGATCTTTTGCGGAGGAAGCTCCTTTAATACCGCATGGAGCGTATATGCTCCGCTTTTCATGTCTTCTGAAGTTATTCTGTATGTTGTATTATAATAACCGTCAGCCGAAACAGTGACATATGCTTCTGTATTTTTTATGCTTTTGCTGAAAGCGCCGTCTGCGTCCGCCGATACATCCTCGTTTTTAATATAAACATCATTAAACGTTTGCTTAACGGAGACTTTTGCGTTTGGAATAGTCTTTCCGGTTTCATTCTTCACATCTCCGTGAAGGGTGACGTTGCCATACGGCTGAAGGGTAATAGATTTTCTGACATCATCTTCACCGACCGTCACGGTACCGTTTTGCGGTTCCATATATTGAAATGACAGCTCTTTATCAAAGACGACGTCATAAGTATACGTACCGGCTCGAACATAAATAGTTTTTCCCGTACCGATCACTTTGTCCGATCCTTGTTCGTACCAGTTGACCGTGTAACCGTCCGCAACCGCATCGCCTGTTTCATTGAGCAGATCAAGCGACATAGATGAAAGGCTGTTATAATATAATAAATAATCATCATAGGTACCCGGCGTAATGGTTACCGGTTCAAAGTCGGGAACAAATTTTGTTTCCCTGTCTACGATTTGAGAATCTTTTATCAGGGATTTAAAATTTGATCCGTCTTCAACCCCAATAGTCACCATTTCAAGGTAAACACCGGTATCGATCGATCCAACATCTTCTATAAAAACAGCAGGCGCGTCGATTCCCCCCGGTATTTCAACATCCGCGACGACTCCCCCGTTGTCTGTAACCGGTTTAACAACAGGGTTAAAGGTGACGGTAATAAGCGGAACGCTGTCTCCGTTGGCATTCTGCAAGGCAAAGCCTGCCAAATGGGAACAGTTTCCTCTGATTTCACCTTCACGTAAAACCTTTACAACTGAGTCTGACTCAGCGACACGTGGAATCAGGTAATGCTTACCGCTGTCAGGATCACTTGCAATGTTTACTCCTTCGGTTTCATCCAGCTTCAGAATATTAGGATCGTACCGTAATATCCATTGGTTGTTGATCATTCTTCTACTGCAGTTGACCCAATAGGTCACGGTTATCTGCTCTGTTGAGGCGTCGAAGGTCTCCGTTACGGTCGGCGCAAAGTTTGACGAGGCAGAAACGGTTATGCTGTCGGAGCTCGTCTTGGTGTTTCTCTTTACACGGGCAGCTGAAGCAGTCAGCGAAGTAAACGTCGAAACTGTCAGCACGACCGCAAGCAAGAGCGCGGTTAGTTTTCTCGGTATGTGTTTCATTATAATCCCTCCTGATAATAAAATCGACATCACTTTTGTATATTATACACAATTGTTAGCAACATGTCAATAAACAATAGGAGAATTAAGCAAGTTTATCACAAAAAACTACGCAAAGACAAAATGAACAGCATTTTTTTCGCAATTGAAAACAGCCCGCCGAAGCGAGCTGTTGTGTATTAAAAAAATCAATCGCCAAAACGGTTGAAGCGGGCAAGGAACTCGCGGGTTCTTTGGCTTTTGGGATTGCCGATGACCTCATCGGGCGTGCCCTCTTCCTCGATAACGCCGTTGTCCATAAAGATGATCTTATCCGCCACCGCGCGCGCAAAGCCAATCTCATGGGTGACTACGATCATAGTGCTGTCGCTGCTCTTTAAGCCCTTGATAACGTTGAGCACCTCTCCGGTGAGCTCGGGGTCGAGCGCGGAGGTAGGCTCGTCAAAGCAAAGGATATCGGGATGGAGCGCAAGCGCGCGCGCAATCGCAACACGCTGCTGCTGTCCGCCGCTGAGATCACAGGGATAGCTGTCGCGCTTTTCGGTCAGTCCGACCTTTTCGAGCAGCTGCTCGGCTTCGGATATGATGCTCGCCTGAGCCTGCTTAAAGGAAGCTACGCCGCGATATGAACCGCGCGATCTGATCTGATCCTTTGCCAAAAGCTTGGGAGCAAGGACCAGGTTATCAAACACCGTGTACTGCGGAAACAGATTGAACTGCTGGAACACCATGCCAAAGTGCAGGCGGTTCCTGCGGATCTCGCTTTCCCTTTTGATCATAGGATCGTCAGCGTCAAACAGCAGCTTACCGCCGACGTAGATCACGCCCTTTTCCGGAGTTTCCAGAAAATTGACACAGCGCAGCAGCGTGGTCTTGCCTGAGCCGGAGGAGCCGATGATAGCCAGCACCTCGCCCTTTTCGAGGGAGAATCCGATATTTTTTAACACCGTGTTCTTGCCGAAGCTCTTTTTTATGTTCTTAACCTCTAAAAATGCCATATCGCTTCCTCCTATACCTTGTAGTAATCGAGCTTTTTCTCAATAAAGCGGAATAGAAGCGTCAGCAAGCCGCAGAACAGCAGGAAGAACACACCTGTATAGAACACAGGCCAGATAAGTCCCTGCACGCGGAAATCGTCAGCAAATTTAAGGATCTCCTCAACCAAGATGATACGCGCAAGCGAGGTGTCCTTTACGAGCGTGATGATCTCGTTGCTCATGGGCGGGATAATACGCTTGATGACCTGCATGAACACGACCTTGAAGAAAATCTGTCTTTTCTTCATGCCGAGCACATAGCCTGCCTCATACTGTCCCTTGGGTATAGACTCGATACCGCCGCGGTAGACCTCGGAGAAATACGCGGCATAGTTGATGATGAACGCGATGATGGCGGCAGTCATGCGGTCGCCAAAGCGGAAATCGCCGTTGGTCATCATAGGCGGAATGTAATAAACCACGAACAGCTGCAAAAGCAGCGGAGTTCCGCGGATTATCCACACCAAGGTGCGGCACACCGCCTTTATGGGGAAAAATCGTGACATTGAGCCGAAGGCGACGATGAGTCCCAATGGCAACGCCGCAAGCAGCGTTACGCCGAACAGCTCACAGTTTTGCATAAACCCGCCGAGAAGCTGGAGGGTTACGTTCCAAAATTGTTCCATAATTATTTAGCCTGAATCAAGAGCATGTCAGTCAGGTTGTACTTGTCGGCGATCTCCTTGAGCTTTCCGCTGTTTGCAACCTTCTGCATAGCTTCGTTTACCTTTGCTGTTGTATCGCTGCCCTTTCTGAATGCAACGCCGTACTCCTCGGGGGCAAATGACTTGGATTCTACTACGGTAAGGTCGGAGTAGTCGGAATCATCCCTGATGGTACCCTTGGACATGATATAGTCGATCACGGCGATGTCGGAGGTGCCTGCCTTGACCTCCATCAGAGCCTTAGCCTGAGAGTCGGCGCCGATAAACTGAGTGTCCTTAAAGAACGCGTCGGTGGTTGCCACCTCTTCGCCGGCGGACTTGTTCTCCGCGATAACAGAAGCGCCCTTTACGCTGTCTGCGGAGGAGTACTTATCTGCCTTATCCTTTTTAACTACCATG
Organism: uncultured Clostridia bacterium; assembly: GCA_946183545.1. GTDB lineage: Bacteria > Bacillota > Clostridia > Oscillospirales > Acutalibacteraceae > Ruminococcoides. The sequence goes on along the minus strand of CAMHCD010000034.1, from coordinate 4,304 downwards.
ACCTGCTTGTTTTCCATATAAGGAGTGGAAATGCTCATGGTGCTCTTTCTTTCGTCGGTAATAGTCATACCGTTCCAAATGCAGTCGATGGTCTTGGAGTTGAGCTCAACCTCTTTTGCGTCCCAGTTGATCTCCTGGAACTTAGCCTTTACGCCCAGCTCGGCGCATACAGCCTCTGCAAACTCGGTCTCAAAGCCCGTGAGCTTGCCGTCCTTGTCCTTATAGTTCATTGGCTCAAAGTAGGTGATACCAATGGTCATTTCACCCTTGCCGGAAATGTATTTCCAGTCTTCGGAATCGGTTGCAGAGTCGGATGTGGAATCCGCGGTAGCAGCTGATGAACTGCCGTTAGAGTTGGACGGATCGTCCTTCTTTGCGCCGCAGCCGGCAAAAGCGGTGGCGGTCATCAAGCCTGCCATTAACAGTGCCAAAATCTTTTTCATTAATAATTCCTCCAAAAATGAATTTGCGAATGATTGCACAGTCGCAACACATTGCTTATTATACTACATCAATTTAGCAAAGTAAAGTTTTATTTTATTACCCGATAAAAATTTGAGGATAATATACAAAAGAAGCTCCTTGTTTTTGGCGCAAATGCCTGTTTGCAGGAGAATGCATGGTGATTAATGAATGTGTATGGTGTATAGTGGCGGTCGAGTAGATAAGTCAGTTTTGCACCAACGCAAAATTCCCGACTGTATTACTATAAATACAGTCGGGAACCGTTGTTTTTTATTCTGCCGAGCTATCTGCACGACCTTCACTATTAATCATTAATATTTAATCATTAATCATCAATCATTCACTGATTTACTTGATAAAGCTTGACAAACCGCCGATTGCGCCGTCAATGCCTTTGAAGCCCTGAGCACAGCACACAAATACGCGCATGTTCGCCTTGCCGAGGGATTCAACGGTAAGGGTGCCGTTTGTAACTTCCTTTACGACGCCGGAAACAGCGTCGATGTACTTGCCGTTGGGAATGCCCTTAAAGGTCGCTCCGCCGGAAACAGTAACCAGCGCTAAGCTGTCGGTGGTGTCGTCGGTATAGCGGCGGATGTACGCCATATCGCCCGAAACATAGCTTGACGAGGTGGTGTACTGACCCTTTTGCAGCGCCGGGATCGAACGGCGGATAGCGTTAAGCTTGCTGAGGTGCTGCGCCAGCGGCGAGCTGAGGGTCTCATTGACCTTTCCGCTTGCGGTGTACTTGCTGAAATCCGAAGCGGTAACGTCGCCCTCAAGGTAGTCGCCGTAATATGCGCGGCCGGTCTGAGCCAAAGGCTTGTTGGGACCTACGTCGATAACAACGCCCTTTTGGAACTCGACCTCTGAGCCGTAGTAAACGCAGGGGATGCCGCGGAAGGTGAACATAAGATCAAGATCCTCCGCCCATGCCTGGGTACCGCCCGCAAAGCGGTTCTTTTCGTCGGGAGACTCAGGAGAATAGTCGTGCGAATCAACGTACATTACGTTGTAGGTCGCGTCGTTATAATACTTGTCGCCGCCCTTTGCTACGCCGAACGCGCTTGACGCGTCGCCGAACAGACGGTGCATCTGGAAGTCGATAGCCTCCATGCCCGAAGCCTTGGAACGGTCGGGTTTGTGGTAATTGATGCCGTTGAGGAATGCGTTGTCTGAGGTGGGCTGGTCGAAGACACTGTCCTCCTCCAAATAATGATCAAAGGTAAGGTTCATGTTCTTGTTGATGTCCGCTGCCGAGGTACCCCAAGACCATGCATTAGCCCACTTGGGATTGCTTTCCTTCCATGTGTAGTACGGCGCGGATTCCTCCGCGTGGCCGCGGTACCAAACCTGAGTGAAACGGGTGCAGATCTCGCCGAACATCATGAAGTTGTTCTTGCCTGCTTCCTTAGCCGCGTCGTAGATCTGATTGTTGAACATCAGGTTGAGCACTACTCTGGGGATATGGCGGACGGTGTCAACACGGAACGCGTCAACGCCGCGCTTGATGTAGTCGCCGTAGGTATCGGTGATATACTCGGCAACCGCCGGGTTCTCTGTGTTAAGGTCAACGCAGTCGCCCGCGATCTGACAGTATTTACAGGTCCAGTCGTCCCAGTTAAGGCTCTGGAAGTAGCCGGTGTGATAATAGTTATGCGCGTTATATACCGCACTGTCCGACATCTTTAAGTCGTCGTAATCGCTCGTGGCGGGCAGCGAGCCGGTGCTGTTGCCCTGTTCGCCGGTGTAATCAACGTTCTTCATAAGGTTCAGACGCTGACGGTACTGAACCGCAGGTTTCTGCGACCAGTATTCCTCGGCGGATTTAAGTCCGTAGGTGTCGAGCAGGTACTTGGTGGGGATCATGGAATCCTCAAGACTGCTCAGATCCTTTGTATAGTCCTTCTCGAACAGCGGACAGAAGTGCGCCTCACCAAAGTTGCCGGTGTGCTGGAACACAACGTCCTGAACTATCTTCATGTCCTTTTGGTGGACCGCTCTGACCAAGTCGTCAAAGTCGAAGTCATCGCTTTCGTAGCGGCGGTCAACAGTGGCAAAGTCCATGGCGTGATAGCCGTGGTAGTCGTAGCCGGAGCCGTTGGTAACGACCGGAGTGATCCAGATCGCGGAGAAGCCGAGCGCCTTGATGTAGTCGAGCTTTTCGGCAAGACCCTTAAAGTCGCCGCGCCACGCGGGGTCTGAGTCGGGGTTGTTCGCCTGAGAGTCATCCCAGCAGTGAACATTGTTTCCGGTGTCGCCGTCATAAAAACGGGTGGTCATTACAAAGTAGATACTCTCCTCACGTAAGTCAACGCTGTCTACGGGATCCACTTGGTCGGGATCATACTTTGACCATTTGCCGTTTGAGAACCACCATTCCTTGGTTTCGCCCTCTACGGAGGTGAGCTTTTGCTCCTTTGAATACTGCTTGCCGTCCTTGTCGGTGATGATGGCGTTGACCTTGGTGACGTTTTCGACGGTAAAGTCGAACCAGTCGCCCTTTTTGGTCATCTTATCGCCCGGATAAGATACGGACATAGCGTCGTTGGTGGGTAGTGAGTTCCATAAATAAACATAGGGTTGCGTTACGCCGTCCTGTCTGGCGTGGATCACGATCGTACCCGCATTTGCAGCAACAGCGACTTCTTCTTGAGAAACCGCTGCAGATACCGAAATGATACCGCAGGTAATCACAATCGCAGCAGCGAGGAAAAGCGCAATTATTTTTTTCGTGCTTTTCATATCGTCACCTGTTCATTTCAAAATATTAGATTTATTGCTCTTTGTTGATAAGTCTCTGGATCATGGTAGCGTCCTTGATGGAAACGATGCCGTCGTCGTTCATGTCGCCGAGCTCAAGCGGAATGTATTCAAATCCCTTGTATCTGGCGATATAACGCTGGATGTAGGTAGCGTCGTTGATGTTGACCTTTCCGTCCCTGTTGACGTCGCCCTTTTGATAGCCCTGAGAATCGGTGGCGGGCTGAGTAGCGGTTGTGGGATTGGTTACGTCGCTGTCGGTAGCGGTGTAGGTATAGGTCTTGTTGATCGTGGAGTTGTCGGAAGCCTGAACAAATACATCTACTGTGTACTTACCGAGCTTGGAGGGCGTAAAGTTATAGGTGCTGTTGAGGGTATAGTACGGGGTGTTCACTACACCGTTGGGGTCTGTTACGACATACTTGTAGAACAGCAGATTTGTGCCGGTCTTGCCGCCGCCCGCGTTAACGGAAACGGTAGTTGCGGCGTTGCGCTTGATGAAGTTGAGGTTGCCGGGGAGCACGCTCTTGATGATGGGGCTTGTAAGCGAAGCGTCGCTCTGCACGGTAAGCTTGATGGTACGGCTGTTGGTGTGACCTGCCGGATCGGAGAAGTCAATGGTGATGGTATAGGAGCCGGCGTTGGTGGGCATCCATGCGGTGGTGCCGCTTGTGTTCTGAGCCAGAACAGAGGTGCTGCCCGAGGAATTGGTAACGCTGAACTTGTAGGTTACCGTGCCGGAGCTGCTCTGAGCCTGCGCGGAAAGAGTTACCTCCATGCCGGTGTAGATGTTCTCGGCAGGATCGGCATCGTAGGATTTTACTCTGATCTCGCTGGTATCATAGATAGTCCACTGCTTGGTGGAGTAGTCGTAGATATAGCCGTCCTTTGTGCTGAGGTCGCCGGTCTGGACGGAGCCGCCGTTGCCGTTGAAGATACAGCTCGAATATGACTTGGACGCAGTGTAGGAATATACGTTATCCTCAACCTTGGTCATGGGTTTGCCGGGCCATGCGCCGTTATTGTCGGTGTCGCTGTTCCACATGTAGCAGTTGGGGCTTGACCAGTTTTCGGTG
>CAMHCD010000033.1 GCA_946183545.1 uncultured Clostridia bacterium | reverse complement strand
GGAACACCATGTCGGCAAGCGCCATCGACGACTTTTGCGCCAGCTCATGACCGTGAGTCAGCGCTGCGTCGTAACGCGCGCATCTAAGCGACAAATAATCCGAGTCGCCGCGGTCGGCTGACGGGTCTCTGCGCGCCATCAGTCCAAAGGGAGCTGCTCTCATCACCGTGCCGCAGCCCTTGCTGTTGTTATTCGCTTTGTCAAGCTCGGGGTACTGCTTTAAGTATCTGAGCGCGTTAAGACAAGTTATTCCGGGTGCACGCGGATGATGCAGCCTTTTGTCCTCATAGATCCACATCTTCGGATCATAGTCGTCAGAGTAGCCCTGAGTTTTCAGCCATTCCAGATAGGCGCTTTTGAGATCGACCTTGTTCAAATGATGCGTCCGGGAATAAATAATAGCGTTTGCCGCAAACAGCGTCATTTGTGTATCGTCGGAGATGATAGCGGGATCGCCCGCCTGCTCCAGCGTTTGGATGCCCTGTTCGCCGTATTTGTGAAAGATACTTTTTTCCGAAGTGAATTCAACGGGGTAACCGAGCGCGTCGCCTACAGCGCCGCCCAACAGACAGCCCTCGTATTGGCTGAGTTGTCGTTTATGATCTGATTCCATAGTTTTTCCCTATCAGTTAAAATGCCAGCTTATTCCGTCTTTGCCGTCAACAACGGTAACGTTCATTGCGGTCAGCTTGTCGCGGATAGCGTCGGCAGTTGCCCAATCCTTTTGCGCTCTGGCGGCGGTGCGCTGTTCAATAAGCGCTTCGATCTCCGCTGTCAGCGCGTCGTCGGTTTCTTCCTCTGTCTGCTCCTGCAACAGATTCAGGCTGAGCACGGTGTCGAGCTGCTCGAGCACATATCTTTTGGTCGCGCCGTTTGCGTCGGCTTTGAGCACGTCGTACACGCTTGTAAGTCCGAGCGCGGTGTTGAGGTCGTTGTCCATAGCTTCCTTGAATGAAGCTATCAGCTCCTGTGCCTTTGCCTCGTTGACCTCGCCGTCGCTGTCGAGTGAAGAAATGCGCTTTATAAGCTTGTCATAAGCCTTGGCGGTGTTATCCAAGCTCTCATAGGAGAAGGTCAGCGGCTTGCGGTAGTGGCTCTGTAAGCAGAACATGCGGTATACGATGGGGTCGTAGCCTTTGCTCTCAAGCAGGGATACTGTGAGGAAGTCGCCCTTTGACTTGCTCATCTTGCCGCGCGCGTCGTTTAGGTGGAGCACATGGAACCAATATTTGCACCACTTGTGACCGATAAACGCTTCGCTCTGCGCTATCTCGTTTGTGTGGTGGGGGAAGGCGTTGTCAACGCCGCCGCAGTGGATGTCAAGGTATTCGCCGTTGTGCTTGTAGCTTATGCAGGAGCACTCGATGTGCCAGCCGGGATATCCCAGTCCCCACGGGCTTTCCCATTTAAGCTCCTGAGAGTCGAACTTTGACTTTGTGAACCAAAGCACAAAGTCGGTTTTGTTGCGCTTGTTTACGTCCTCTTCAACGGTATCGCGAACTCCTACAGCCAAATCGTCCTCGTTCATGTTGCCGAACACATAGTAAGCGTCGAGCTTTGAGGTATCAAAATACACATTGCCGCCGGCGACATAGGCGTAGCCCTTGTCGAGCAGGACGGAGATCATGTGGATGAATTCGTCAATGCAGTTGGTGGCGGGCTCAACCACGTCGGGGCGCTTGATGTTCAGCTTTTCGCAGTCGGCAAAGAACGCGTCGGTATAGAATTTTGCTATCTCCAGCACAGTCTTGTGCTCGCGCTTTGCGCCGGACAGCATCTTGTCCTCGCCGGTGTCGGCGTCACTTGAAAGGTGTCCTACGTCGGTTATGTTCATAACACGGTTTACGTTGTAGCCGCAAAAACGCAGGTACTTTTCGAGCACGTCCTCCATTATGTAGGTGCGCAGGTTGCCAATATGCGCGTAGTGATATACGGTGGGACCGCAGGTGTACATATTGACGATCTTGTCCGAATAGGGGACAAACTCCTGCTTGGTCTGTCCCAGTGAATTATATAAAATCATAGTAGCCTCCGTTTGATAGAGTTGAGAGTTTAGAGTTGAGAGTTTTTTATTCTTAATTCGTTAAGTTCCTTTTCCAGCTCCGCAACGCGGTCGTTCAACGCGGTGATAGCGTTGATCACGGGGTCGGGAACGTGGATCTGGTCGAGGGTCTCGTGGCGAACACCGTTGAGCCTTACGATCCGCGCCGGAACGCCTACAGCGGTGGCGTTAGCCGGAACCTCGCTCAGCACGACCGCGCCTGCCGCGATCCGCGCGTTGTCGCCTACGGAAAACGGACCCAGCACCTTTGCGCCGGAGCCGACAAGTACATTGTTGCCCAAGGTCGGGTGACGCTTGCCTACGTCCTTACCGGTACCGCCGAGGGTGACGTTTTGGTAGATGGTGCAGTAGTCGCCCACAACGGCGGTTTCGCCGATCACAACGCCCATGCCGTGGTCAATAAACACGCCCTTGCCCAAAACAGCGCCGGGGTGGATCTCGATGCCGGATTTATGCCGGTTGCGCTGCGACAGATAACGTGCGATAAATTTCATATTGTGCTGAAAAAACCAGTGCGCGCGGCGGTGACGGCGCACCGCTTTGTAGCCGGAATACAGCAGCATGACCTCAAGCCGCGTGCGTGCGGCAGGGTCGCGTTCCAACACCGCGTCGATGTCGGATCTCATGGTCTTAAACAAAGAATCCCTCCATACCCAAGGATGATATCAAATATCGCTGATGCAGTCGCGGTTTTGCACTAAGTAGATCACGCCCGACAGCACCGCAAAAAATGTGGATATCCAAATCAATACTTCGTTGATCACAAAGAAAACGCCGTCCGTGCCCTCAGGAAGCCGCAGCCCGAAGCTCTGCAAATCGACTAAAACCTGAAGCGCCATTATACCGATTATGGCGATCATCTGAGTTACGGTTTTGATTTTTCCGAAGATGTTGGCGGCTATCACCTTGCCGTTTGACGCGGCGATAAGCCGTACCGAGGTAACTGAAAACTCGCGCAGCAGCACCAAAATAACCGCTACGCAGTCGCACAGCCCGTTTTGCACAAAGCAAAGCATGGCGGCAAGAACTAATATCTTATCCGCCAGCGGGTCGGCAAATTTTCCGAAGTCGGTCACCAAACCGCGCTTGCGGGCGATCTTGCCGTCAAGAAGATCCGTAACGGAAGCCGCGGCAAAAAACGCCAGCGCGGCTAAATTGTGAAGCGGAAACGGAATAAGCAGCGCCGCCACCATAAACGGCACAAGCAATATCCGTATCAGCGTTAACTTGTTTGGAAGGTTCATACGTTTTTTTCCTAACTAAATTCACTAAGTAATTTCGCCTACCGGGTCTATTCCCATGTAGTCTGTGATCTTGACGTTTACATAATCGCCGATAACGGGCTTTTTACCCTCTGAGGTGAAGAACACGCAGCCGTCCACCTCGGGAGCGTCGGCATAGCTTCTGCCGTACCAGCACTCGGCTATCCTGTCCCAGCCCTCAACAAGCACCTCAACAGTGCTGTCGATCAGGCTTTCGCAGTAGTCCGCCATTACGCGCTGCTGATGTTCCATGATTATGTCCGCACGGCGCTGCTTGGTTTCCTCGTCTATCTGGTCGGGGAAAGACGCTGCCTTGGTGTCCTCCTCCTGAGAGTAGGGGAAGCAGCCCAGCCGCTGAAAACGTATTTCAGCCGCAAACTCGGCAAGTTCCTCAAACTGCTCCTCTGTCTCGCCCGGAAAGCCGGTAATAAAGGTGGAGCGGAACACTACATCGGGCATTTTGCTGCGGATCTTTTGCAGCAGAGCCTTTAAGCTCTGGCTGTCGCCGCGGCGGTTCATACGTCTGAGTATTTCGCCGTTGCAGTGTTGCAGGGGCAGGTCAATGTAATGAACTATCTTTTTCTCCTGCGCCATCACGTCAAGAAGCTCGTCGGTGACGCGGTCGGGGTAGCCGTAGAGCAAGCGTATCCAGTGCAGACCGTCGATCTTGCACAGCTCGCGCAGCAGCCGGGCTATCTGCGGAGTGCCGTAAAGATCCTCGCCGTAGCGTGTGGTGTCCTGAGCAATAACGTTAAGCTCGGTCACGCCGTGGGCGGCAAGGTCGCTTGCCTCCTCGATAAGCTCCTCGATCGGGCGGCTGCGGAATTTGCCGCGGATCATGGGGATGGCGCAGTAGGTGCAGCAGTTGTCGCAGCCATCACTGACCTTAAGGTAAGCGGTGTAGGGGGGAGTTGAAAGTATCCTGTTTCCGGACATGGGCAGGTTCAGCTTGTCGGGGAACAGCGCGGACTGCTTGCCGTGCAGTGCGTTGAGCGTGACGTTGGCGATGTTTTCGTTAGCGCCTATGCCGATAGCCGCGTCGATCTCGTAAAGCTGACGGATCAAGTCGTTTTGATAACGCTCTGCAAGGCAGCCCGTAACGACAATAGCCTTGATCTTGCCCTCGCGTTTAAGCTTGCCCAGTTCGATTATTTCGTCAATGCTCTCCTGCTTTGCGGAGTCGATAAAGCCGCAGGTGTTCACGATGACCGCGTCAGCCTTTGCGGGGTCATCCACAAGCTTAAAGCCGTTTTGCTTAAGGGTGTAGAGCATCATTTCCGCGTCTACTTGGTTTTTTGCGCAACCTAATGATACGATCGCTGCTTTATAATTCATATGCGTTCTATCCTTACTTTATTATTAATGTTACGGGATCGTTGCAGTAACGTTCCGTGTAGGGGAGGCCCTTGCGGCCTCCCGAAGCGATGCGCACAGCCCGTGGGAGGCCGCAAGGGCCTCCCCTACATTTTGCGTTCTGTAGGTGAACTCGTCTTATTCTCCCTCGCACAACTCATTCAGCGCGCCGCGGATATCGTCCCAGCCGTAGCCGAGGCGTTGGAGCGCTGCTACCGCGCGCCGTTTTGTTTTTTCGTCGGAAAGATCAGTATATTTCTTTGAAAGAATTTTGGTTATCTGTTCACGCGGATCGACCTCAACGGCGTCCAGTGTTTCATCAATAACGTCGCGGTCAATGCCCTTGCGCCTAAGCTCCATGGCGGCGGCGCGTTTGCTCATGCCTTTTGAAAAAATCAGCTTGTCGGCATAACGTCGCGCAAAGTCCGCGTCGTTTACAAGTCCTAACTCCTCCATACGGTCAACAGCCTTTGCCGCGGCTTCGGCGGAGTTGGTTCGGCGTATCTTGTCGGCAAGCTCCTTTTTGGAGTGACTGCGCGACGACAGCAGCCAAAGCGCCTTTTCCTTGGCGCGGTTTTCGTCGCTTAGCTCTATCAGCGCGTGCAGCTCCTCGTCGTCGAGCTCCCGACCTACGTCAAAGCGGTTTTCAAGCAGGGTCCGCGTGTCTATGTTCACGGCAAATTCGCCGTCGATATACACCGCGCTAAGCTGTTTGCGGCGCGGCTTTATGTCGGTGATCCGCATGATCACTCAACCAGAATGTCGATTTTGGGTGATTTGGGAGGCTGTATCTCCTTTTTAGCGTCGGCAGGTTCCTCAACGGGGGTTACCTTCGCCTTGGGCTTTGCGGGAGCCTTGCGGTTATACAGCTTGTCGATGTTCTCCCACAGCTCTTTTTCTATCTGACCCGCAAGCTCGGGGTCGCTTTTCAGCAGTTCCTTTACCTTGTCGCGGCCCTGTCCCAGACGCTGGCTCTTGTAGCTGAACCACGCTCCGGCTTTTTGTACGACGTCCGCCTTGACTGCCAAATCGAGCAGCTCGCCGACGCGGGATATACCCTCGCCGTACATGATGTCGAACTCTGCCTCGCGGAAGGGAGGAGCTATTTTATTCTTTACGACCTTGCAGCGTGTGTGAGAGCCGACCATTTCGCCGTTGACCTTCAGGGTCTCAACGCGGCGGATGTCGATGCGCACAGAGCTGTAGAATTTAAGCGCGCGACCGCCGGTAGTTACCTCGGGATTGCCGTAGATAACGCCAACCTTTTCACGCAGCTGGTTGATAAAGATGGCAACGCAGTTGCTCTTGTTGATGGCGCCTGCAAGCTTTCTGAGTGCCTGCGACATAAGACGGGCGTGCAGACCTACATGACTGTCGCCCATTTCGCCCTCTATCTCCGCCTTGGGAACGAGAGCGGCTACGGAGTCGATTACGATCACGTCGATAGCTCCGCTGCGGATAAGAGCCTCGGCAATTTCGAGCGCGTCCTCACCGGTGTCGGGCTGCGATACCAGCAGGGAATCAACGTCAACGCCGAGCGCTTCGGCATATACGGGGTCGAGCGCGTGCTCAACGTCGATAAACGCAACGTTGCCGCCGTTCTTTTGACCCTCGGCGATGCAGTGCAGGGAAAGGGTGGTTTTACCCGAGGATTCGGGTCCGTAGATCTCAACGATCCTGCCGCGCGGCAGACCGCCGATACCGAGCGCGATATCGAGCGAGAGCGAGCCTGTTGAGATGTGCTCCACCGCCATATGCTTGTTTTCACCCAAACGCATTACAGCGCCCTTGCCGAATTGTTTTTCAATTTGAGAAATCGCTGTGTCCAGCGCTTTGTTCTTGTCTACTGCCATTTCACATACCTCCATGATTGCTTTCAAAAGGCGGCTGCCTTTTGTGATTCAATTATACGATAAAGTGAGTTACATCACAATAAAAATCAATAAAAACTATCGAATATACATTCTATTTAGCGAGCATTGTCCCGATTATAGCCCTTTGCGTACCGCCGAAGTCGTTTTCGGTATGAATGTCCGCAAAGCCTGCCTCCGTCATCATTGCCGCTACGGGCTCAGACTGACCTTCGCCGAGCTCAAGCGCCATAGCGCCGCCGGGTTTTAGCTTTTGCGACCAGTGCTTTATTATAAGACGGTAAAAATCACAGCCGTCCTCGCCGCCGTCAAGGGCAAGCGCCGGTTCGTGCTGAACCTCCGTCTGTAAGCCGGCAAGCTCGCCGGAGGGGATATAGGGGGGATTGGATACGATCAGGTCATACGCCTTGTCTTTAAAATCGGTGTAGCAGGCGGTGATATCGCCCTGATGGGGCGTGACCTTAGCCTTATGTGCGTTAATATTCTTTAAAAGAAATTTATACGCGGCTTCGCTCAGCTCCACAGCGTCCACCGAAGCGCCTGTCAGCTTTGACAGCGCAATGCCGATAGCGCCTGTTCCGGCGCACAGGTCTAAAGCTTTGGCTTTGTGCGGCCGGGGCAAAGAGTGCAAAAACCGCAGGCAAAGCCGGGCGCAGACCTCGGTATCGTCGCGGGGGATAAGCACACCCTCGCCGACGCTCAGGTTAAACCCCATGAACGGCCAGCTGTGCAGCAAGTATTGCAGGGGATAACGGGTAAGCCGCTTTTGAGTGATCCCCAATATCTTTTCCGTTTGCGCCAGTGTAAGCGGCTCGTTTGCGTGAGCAAGCTGTTCGGCGCGGCTGTAGCCCGTGACGTGTTCAACAATGCACACAGCCTCAAACGCCGCGTCGTTTATTCCGCCTTGTTCAAGCGCGAGCGTACAGTTGCGGAGGGTTTCCTTTAACATCCGCAGTTTTTGACGATGTCCGAGCCGTCCTCGGGAATGACCGCCTCAATAGCCTTTATAGCTACCTCGATCATATTTGCGTCGGGCTCCTTGGTGGTGATCCTCTGTGCCCAAAGTCCGGGAGCGGCGATGATGCGCGTCAGTTTGTTGTCGTGCTTGCCGCAGAGCTTGATGAGCTCATAGCCGAAGCCGCAGGCAACGGGGATCAGCAAAATTTTGAATACGGGACGTAAAAACGGGATCCCGAAGGGGGCAGTGGGAACAAACAGACCCACTATGATTCCGATGATAAGCATGATAACCATAAAGCTGGTGCCGCAGCGCGGATGAAAACGGGTTTGCTTTTTAACGTTTTCAACGGTCAGCTCTTCTTCGTTTTCATAACAGAAGATAGTTTTGTGCTCTGCGCCGTGATACATAAACACGCGCTTCATCTCGCTCATCTGAGATACGATGATGATATAGCCCAAAAACAGCATTATCTTGAGCACGCCCTCAAATACGGACTTCCACAGGCGAACTACTTCCTCGTTGTGTGCCGCGGGGTCAACCTTGAACGCGGGTATCACGTTGCCTGCCAGGTCGAACAGGAAGGAGGGCAAAAAGAAAAACAGCGCTACCGCAAGCGCCACGCCGATGATCGACGCAAACACCATAAGTACCTTTACAAGCTTGTCTCCGAACTTTTCGTCCAGCCATTTTTCAAACTTGGACGGCTCCTCCTCGATCTCCGCACCCTCGATAGCTTTGTCGGCTGAGAGCATCAGCGACTTGTAGCTCAGGCGCATGGAGTCGATAAGACCCGCGATGCCGCGGAAAAACGGCAGCTTAAAGAACTTGATTTTTTCGGGAATGGTTGTAATATGCACGTCCTCGCTGTAGATCTCGTTTTCGCCTGTGCGCACGCATACGGTGCTCTTTTTGGGGCCGCGCATCATGATACCCTCAATCAGCGCGCTGCCGCCGATCGAAGTGATTTTTTTGGTTTTTTTAGACATAAATACCTTCCTTATAAGAGTTGAGAGTTTAGAGTTAAGAGTTAAGAGCTTTGTTGAGAGGATAGGTTTGCTTTGCGGAAACGTTGGTGACCGCTGCTTCCGTCGTTGCCGTGCTGTATGCACGACCATAATTTTCAACTCTAAACTCTCAACTCTAAACTCTTTATAGCTTCACGTTCTCCGGCATGGAGTTTTCCTGACCTTCCTTGTAGATGGGGAAGGTCAGCGTAACTGTTGTGCCTACGCCCTCGCCGCTCTCGATGTCGAGCGAGCCGCCGTGCAGGTTCATGATCTCATCCGCGACAGCCAGACCTATTCCGGAGCCGCTCACCTTTTGGTTGGCTTTAAAAAACTTATCCTTGACTCTGGGCAGATCCTCCGCGGAAATACCGCAGCCCGAATCGGTAACGATTATCTTGATCACGTCCGGGTCGTCCTTGGTGTAGATCACCTGAGCCGCCACAACGCCGCCCTTGGGTGTGTATTTGAGCGCGTTGTCAAGTATATTCAAAAATACCTGCTTAAGTCTGTTGCGGTCGCCGTATACGGGCGGATACACCGCCTCGGGTTCGTCGTAGAGCAGGTGGATGCCATCCTCAATTGCGCGCTCCTTTAGCATATATACGGTTTCGTCAAACTCGGCTAGGATATCTATTTTTTCGTTTATCAGTACCATTCTGCCGCTCTGGATGCGTCCGAAGTCGAGCAGCTCCTCAACAATGCTTGTAAGGCGGGAGCTCTCCTTGATTATAACGCCCATGCCGCGGTCAAAGGTTTTTCTGTCAAGCGTGCCGCGTTCGCTCAGCTGCATGGTTTCCGCCCAGCCCTTGATGGCTGTCAGCGGAGTGCGCAACTCGTGAGACACGCGAGATATAAAGTCGTTTTTCATTTGCTCGGTGGTTTGCAGATCCTTTGCCATGTCGCTTACAGCGTCGCAAAGGTCACCGATCTCGTCGTCATATTTGTGGTCGATCTTTTCACTTGCGGAAAAGTCGCCCTGCGCTATCTGCGCCGATATCTCGCTAAGCCTGCGGATAGGACGCACCAAAGAACGAATAAACATAAGACCCGGAATAATGACCAGCGCCATGATGATCATACCCATTGCGACAATAAGCACGCTGATGATCAAAATGCGTCCGTTGACCGGCTCCATCGACACGATGTATCGGATACCGCCCACCACGTTGCCGTTTTCGTTATAGATAACGCGTGTTTCACTCATCGCCTTTTCGCCCGAGCTGAGCTTGCCGCTCCAAAAGGCGTAGCCGTCCTCGCTTGCCTTGGCGTCCTCAAAGTCGGTCATGTTTTCGTTTTCGTAGTTCAAAAAGCCGGTGGAGGTCAGCTTGACCGCGCCGTTTTGGTTAAGCACCATAACGCCCATCTGTTCCTTTTTGTCAAAGTTCTCCACATAGTCGCGGGCGCTGACGGAAAAATCGCCTGCGTTGCTGCTCCTAAAGCCGGAAAAAACAAGGCTCAGCTCGCTGGAGGTGGCGTTAAGGCTCTGCTCAACGCTGGACTGGAACAGATATGTCACCACAAAAATCAGAGCGACAACGATCAGTACGATAATAGTAAGTATAACGCTGAGGGTGTTTAAGATCCAGCGCTTGGTAATGCCCTTGAACATGTTGTCACTCCTTTCCGATGTGCTTATGGAATATTATTCGCCGGAATCCCACTTATAGCCCAGACCCCATACGGTGATGATGTGCTTGGGGTTGGAGGGCTCGTCCTCTACCTTCATTCTTAAACGGCGGATGTTTACGTCAACGATCTTATCCTCGCCGACATACGCGTCACCCCAAACGTGGTTGAGGATATCGATCCTGTCAAGCGCCGCGCCGGGATTGGAGAAGAAGTATTCCATTATCTGGAACTCAACCTGAGTCAGCTCGATCATCTTGTCGCCCTTCATCAAAGCGCGGTTGCGCAGATTAAGGGTGAACTCGCCGCTTTTGAGTTCTTCCTTAAAGTTGTTTTCGGAGTGTGACTGAGCCAGAGCCACGCGGCGGTAGAGTGAATCCACACGTGCCAGCAGCTCGCTGGGGGAGAAGGGCTTTGCCACATAATCGTCCGCGCCGAGCATCAGACCGGTAACCTTGTCCATCTCCTGAGTTTTTGCGGAGAGCATGATTATGCCGATGCCGCCGTTGCGGTTGCGCAGCTCCTTGCACACCTGAAAGCCGTCGATGCCGGGCATCATAACGTCAAGAATGGCAATGTCAAAATCGCCGTCGTTCTCGTCATATTTTTTGAGCGCGGTTTCGCCGCAGTCGGCTTCAACAACGTCGTAGCCCGCACGGGTAAGGTTGATCACAACAAAGTCGCGGATCGCGGATTCGTCCTCACATACAAGAATCTTTTTCATGTTAATTCAATACCTCCATAAAATATTGTTCGTTACACCGCTATCTCGCTGAGTACAGCGAACGCGGTTTTGATTTGGTCGTTATCCTGTGAAAAGCTGCCGTCCGTTTCGTAGTTGATAAAGGTGTAGGCATAGCGGACGTCGCGGTATATCAGTATATAATCCTCGCCGCTCTTAGCCTGATCCCAGTCGTTGATGTCAAACACACGCACCTCAAACAGCTTGTCCTTTAGCTTGTTCTTTTCCACGCTGTAAAAGGTCATGGTCTTTTTGTCCTCGCTGTTAAGGGCGGTGTAGCTGCCGGCTCTCCATTCCTCCGGAATACGGATAGAGTAGTTGTAGGCGTAGTTGGCGGCTACGTTCTTTTTGGGATTCAGCTTTTCGGCGTTTGAGTTAAAGGCGTTCCAAGTTACCAAGTCGGCAGGCGTGTCGGTGTTGTTATCTTTAACGTTGGGCAGCGGCTGTACCGTGGGTATCTCCACAAACATGTCGCTGTCTGTGTCTGCCGAGATCACCAAGCTGTTGCGCTTGGTGGGGTTTTCGGGCTTTACATAAGCCAGCGGATTGCGAAGCACGTTAAGCTGTTTGTTAAAGTAGATCACCTGAGTGTTTATCTCACCGGTCGCGTTTGCGCCGTCCACCACAACGCCCTTTATCTTGTCGTTAAGGTCGGAGAACAGCACGTTTTTGTAGCTGACGGTGTTTGGATCCATACCGACCGAGCTTTTGGCGAATATGGTTCTTTTTGAGTCGTCATATTCGAGCATCGTAGCCTTTGCCTCGTGCTCGGGGCTGAACAGCGTCAGGGTTATTATCTTGCTCTTGCCGCTGCTGTCAAGGCTGCCGCAGTAAAACGCCGAGTAGTTGGGGCTGCCGGTATCTATGGTTTCGGTAGCGCCGGCGCTGTATTTATAGCAGGACAGGAAGTTGACGTTTGGCGTAAATGTGGTGTAGCCCACCATGATCTCCTGCGAGCCGTTGCCGTCTACGTCGGAAAACTCAACGCAGTCCACGTCGGCGGTCTCGGTTTCAAAATCCGCGGAGGTGCGCCACTCTTTTTCGCTTTTGTACATCACCAGCATATGAACGCCCGTGACGCTGTCTTTGTCGCGGAAAAAGGCAATGGCTTCTTCAATATCGTCGCCGTCCAGATCCTCCATGACTATCGCGCTGCGGTGAGTGCCGGATTTGGGATATTTCAGCGTGTATCCCTTTGGCGCGGTTTTGGAGATCAGGTTTTCGATCTCCGCTTCGTCGCCCGTAGTGCGCGGAGGTCGCAGCAGGTCGTTTTCTTCGCCGATCCCGGTCAGGTTACAGCCGCAAAACAGCATGCAAGCCGCAACAGCCGTCAGGATCAGCCGTTTCAGTTGTAAAGAAATATGCCGCACCCCCTTTTGGATTAGTGAAAAGTGAATGATGAATAGTGAATAATTTCGGTCGGGAAGATAGGTTGATATCGCCAAACCGTTAGCTGCCCGGCTGTATCAGTATTGCTTAGTGTTTATCAATAACTGCTATCAAATATTTTATCTTGATGCCTTCATCCGAGAACATCTTTTCGTGCTCGGTCATGATATTGTCCTCTACGCCGCTGTTGTGCAGGTCGCGCGTGAGGTAGGTTATCTTATAGCCGCTCTGCTCAAAGTATTCTATGCTTTCGTCAAACAGCTCGTCGTCGTCGGTCTTGAAGCGGATCTCCGCGTCGGGCTGCAAAAAGCTCTTGTACATTTCAAGCTTCTTGTAGTAGGTAAGCCTGCGCTTTTTGTGTTTTTTGCGCGGCCACGGGTTGCAGAAGTTTATAAACAGCCTCTCGATTTTGTCCTCGGGCTTGATTATATTGTCGAGCTGCTCCACGTTGTACTTTACAAGCAGAATATTGTCGATCTCGTCCTGTGACTTGCCCTGTTCTTCAAACAGGCGCACGATAGTGCGTCTGCCAACGCCGAGCATATCTATCTTGATATCCAGAGCGATTATGTTGATGTCGGGGTGGAGCAGCGCGAACTGCCCTGCAAAGCCGCCCTTGCCGCAGCCGATCTCAAGCACGAGGGGCTGTTCCTTTTTGAAGGCGGTTTTCCACCTGCCGGCGTACTCCTCGGGATCCTTAACGAAAAAGTCGCAGACGCTCAGCTCGGGCTCCGCCCATTTTTTCTTTCTTATTCTCATAAAACCTCAATATATAGTGTTGTTGATCAGTTAGCCACACATCATTATACCATTTTGTTACCGTTTATGCAATGACTTTTTTACAATTATTAACGTTTTTCTCAGATTATCTGCTTAAATATTTCATTTTGTCGCAGTAAGTTTGCGATTTTGTAAATTTGATTTCGGAAAAACGCGCACTTAGCTTGTTCAGCAGCGGCAAAATGACAACGTCTTCACTTTTAAAATGACCGGCGTCCACCACGCAAACGCCAAGCTCGTTGGCTGCGTTTATTTCATGGTGCTTGATCTCGCCGGTTATCAGCGCGTCGGCGCCTTCCTCTGCGGCGGCGAAAATCTCGGAGCCGCCTGAGCCGGACGACACCGCTGCGGTGCGCACGCTTCCTTTGCCGGGAGTGTAGCGCAGACCGTTGCAGTCAAGCGCGGTCATTACACGTCGGGCAAATTCGTCGGAGGTCAATTCGTTTTCGAGCTCTCCCACAAACAGGCACTCGCCGAGCTGTGACCTGCGAAGGTTTTTGATCCCGGCGGCAGCGGCAAGGCAGGTGTTTACGCCGAACTCTTCGGACAGGTCGAGGTTGGTGTGCATGCACACGGCGGCTATGCCGTGCTTGGCAAGCAAGTAGGGCGCCGACTGCGCGTTCAGTCGTTTGAGCGGCCGGAATATAACCGGATGATGGCTCACGATCAGCTCGCAGCCCAGCTTTTGAGCTTCCTCCACCGCGTCGGGAGTTATGTCGAGCGTTAGCAGTACGTTTGTTACCGGAGCGGATTTGTCGCCGATAAGCAGTCCGCAGTTGTCAAAATCCATCGCCGTCTCCACCGGCGCAAAGGATTGGATGTATTGAAATATATCGTTTACGGTTGTCATTCGTTTCTCCTTAACTTTCAATTTTCCATTATTTTTTCGATTCTTTCCGCCAATTGTCCCCATCGCTCATCGCTTCTGGCTTTTTTGCGCAGCCTTGCGGCGTGCTCGGATAAAAACCTGCGGTGCAGCGGTTGGGAGGGGTCGAGTCTGCCTGTATAATAAAAAAGCTCATCCGTCACTTGGGTGAGTCCTGTGTATCGTACCAAAAGTACGGTATAGCATTTTTTTGCCGCCACGCAGCAGTCCTGTTCCAAAACAGTAAAGCCTTCGGCGCATAAAAACCGCAGCAGCTCCTCGCTCTTGGTCATGGGCTGCAAAATAAAATGCTTTTGTCCGTCACGCGCAAAGGCGCAGTCGTCTATTATTTTTGCGATCAGCTCGCCGCCCATACCTGCTATCACTATGTCGTCAGCTTCGTCGGGCTTGATTTGGCTCAAACCGTTGCTTAGTCTAAGGGAGATCTTGTCCGTCATTCCGGCTTCCTCAACGGTCTGCTGTCCGCGGCTCAGGGGTTCGGGATTGATATCGGCTGCGACAGCGCCGGGGCAGACGCCGTTTTGACACAGCCACACAGGAAGATACGCGTGGTCTGTGCCAATATCTGCCAAACGGGCGCCGTGGCGCACAAAACGCGCGCACAGCGCCAGCCGGTTATCGAGTTTACGGCTTGCGTTCATCAGGCAAGCGCCTTGTTGAGCGAGTCTACCAGCGCGTCAGCGTCTGCGCCGTGTACCATGCAAGCCTGCTCAATAGTCTCTCCGCGTGATGCGGGGCAGCCTAAGCAGTGCATGCCGATGCTGAAAAACAGCTGAGCGGTCTCGGGATGCTGATCAAGTACGTCGCCGATGATTGAATTCTTGGTGATTTCCATAGTAATACCTCCGGTTTTATAGTTTGTATGTATTGTAGCATAGATCGCAGGGAAATGCAACAATAGAGTTTAATATTGAGAGTTAAGAGTTAAGAGTTTAGAGTTGAGTTTTGTCGCTGTTATTCCGACCAAGCGGAGCGCAGCGTAACGCGTGGAGAAATCTCCAAAATGGGGAAACACCCTCGACTGCGCTCGGGATGACATCTCAACTCTCAACTCTCCACTCTCCACTCTGTTTAACGGTTCCAATATTTACGGTCGAGGCTTCTGTACTGCACTGCCTCCAGAACATGATCCGAGCGGATTATCTCGCTCTGCTCCAGATCGGCAATCGTTCGAGCTACCTTAAGCACCCGGTCGTATGCACGAGCGGTAAGTCCGAGTGAGTCAAACGCGGTGTGCAGGGTCTGCTCGGCTTCGTCGTCTATCACGCAGAACCTCTCGAACTGGTCGGCGTTGATTTTTGCGTTGCAGTTAACGGAGCTGCCCTTGAAGCGCTCCTGCTGGATAGCTCTTGCCGCGTCTACGCGTTGCTTGATCGCGGCTGAGGTTTCCGTAGTTTCATCGCTGCGCAGCTCCTCAAACTTAACCGCCGGCACCTCAACATGGATATCAAAACGGTCGAGCAGCGGACCGCTCACCTTGCCCAAGTATCGGTGTATCCTGTCGTCGGTGCAGGTGCAGTGGTGGTTGGGGTCGCCAAAATATCCGCAGGGGCAGGGGTTCATTGCCGCCGCAACGGTAATAGAGCAGGGGTAGGTGCAGTTTTGCGCGGCGCGTGATATGGTGATTTGACCGTCCTCTATCGGCTGACGGAGCACCTCCAGCGCAGCGCGGGAAAACTCCGGCAGCTCGTCCAAAAACAACACGCCGTTGTGAGCCAGCGACACCTCGCCGGGACGGATGGTGCCCGTTCCGCCGCCGCCCAAGCCTACTGCGGTCACGCTGTGGTGAGGCGCCCGGAACGGTCTGGTTGTGATCAGTCCTCTGCCACCGAGCTTTCCCGATATTGAGTGGATCTTGGTGGTTTCGATCATTTCTTCAAAGGTCATGTCCGGCAAAATCGACGGCAGGCGCTTTGCCAGCATGCTTTTGCCCGAGCCGGGAGGACCGATAAGCAGGATGTTGTGACCGCCGGCGGCTGCTATCTCCATTGCGCGCTTTGCTTCTTCCTGTCCCTTTACCTGACAAAAATCGGGGATAAAGTCGTTAAGCTGCGCTTTGTCTCGCGGCGCAGGTCTTGCAGGCTGAGCCACGATATCGCCGTTGAGTATGTTCATGAGCTGTAAAATATTTGTAACACCGTAAACTTCTATTCCTTCCACAACGGCGGCTTCCTCGGCGTTTTGCTGAGGCACAAAGATTTTTTTGAAGCCCAGCTCGTGCGCCTTTATCACCATGGGAAGTACGCCGCGTATTCCGCGCACCTCGCCGCCCAAGCTGACCTCGCCCACAAAGGCAAGGCGGCTGATGTTGCATTTGATGTAACCGCAAAGTCCCATCAGGTTGACAGTCAGCGGCAGGTCGTAAACGGGTCCTTCTTTTTTTATGTCGGCAGGAGCAAGGTTAAACACAAAATGAGACGCCGGCAGCTTTAGTCCGCAGTTGCGCATAGCTGTGCGGATCCGGTCGCGGCTCTCCTTGACCGCAGTGTCGGGCAAACCGACCAAGTCAAAAACCGGCATACCTGTCTGCATAGCCGATTCGACCTCAACCAAATACCCGTCTATCCCGTTTATGCCAAAGCTGGCGCATTTAAGTACCATAATGCTCCTCCGTTGTCAGTTTATCGCAGTTATTGTCATTTGTAGCCTTTAAAACCATTATAACACTTTTGATTGTTCAAAACAATAGATAAAAACGACTTTATACTGGAATACGATTATGTATATTGCATAAATAATTGGCATGAATACTGTCAAAGTGACCGAAAAAATAAAAAAAGATTGACTTTTGACGCTAATTGTAATAAAATTTTGTTATAGATAATAGATTACTGTGTGCCGGGGTGAAGCAATGAGCAAAAAACATAATGCTTACTCAACGCAGACAGACGCCGCTTTGGCTGAGTTGAGCCGTCAGGGTAACGAAGAAGCCTTTGACGAGCTTGTTCGGCGGTATTTGAGCAAGATAGGCTATATGGCACGCCGCTATTCCGCGCAGGGCTACGAGCAAAATGACTTTGTGCAGGAGGGCTTGCTGGGGTTGCTTTCGGCATGCAGGAGCTATGACGGCAGTACCGCCTTTTCCACCTATCTTACTGTGGTGGCAGAGCGCCGTTTTATTTCTATTATCAGGCGCATGAATACCCAAAGGGCTGTGCCCGACGCCGCGCTTGTTCGGCTGGAGGGCTTGGAGGACGCGCTGGAGGACAGCGCAACTTCGCCCGAGCAGCTGCTTATGGAACGCGAGCAGCTGAGCATGATGCAGTCAAAGCTTCGCGCGCTGCTTTCCGAGCGCGAATATCAGGTTTTGATGCTGTATGCTTCGGGACTAAGCTACGCCGCAATAGCCAAAAAGCTCGGCGTAAGCGAAAAGTCCGTTGACAACGCGCTGCAAAGGGTAAGGCGCAAAGCAGGTGGCTTATACTGAATTATTTTCAGTGTAAATAAATGTCCGCAGGATAATCATTTTAAAAGAGAGGTAGAAACCACATGTACGAAGATAAGACACTCATTTGCAAGGAATGTGGAAACGAGTTCGTTTTCACCGCAGGCGAGCAGGAGTTCTACGCTGAAAAAGGCTTTGAAAACGAGCCCCAGCGTTGTAAGGATTGCCGTCAGGCGCGCAAGAATGCAGCAAAAGCAGGCAGAGAATATCATGACACTGTTTGCGCGGCATGCGGCGGTC
>CAMHCD010000032.1 GCA_946183545.1 uncultured Clostridia bacterium | reverse complement strand
GTTGGTTGAAGCGGAACAAGATATCCTCATACTTTTCCGTTGCAGGACTTGTTTCCGTATCCTGATACTTAGCGTACAACTCGGAAAACGCTTCTTTTTGCATTTGCAGGATCGTATCTAAATCTTCAAATTTTGCTTTGGTTAGCTTTATATCCATTTCATCCCTCATAGCCATTGTATAAACGCTGTTTTATCCGCGCAATTGTAGCCTGCCTGCTTATAAAAATTCAGTGTGCTTTCGCTTTTCGAGCCCGTGAGCAGCATCATCTTATAGCAATTAGCCTTAACCGCTAAACCTTTTGCATAATTTAAACAGGCGGTCGCGTAGCCCTTTCCTCTGTAATCGGCGTGCGTAACAACATTTTCTATAAAAGCATATGGACGAATATTTCTCGTCAGATTAGGGATGATCACGCACACGCAGGACGAAACAAGCTTACCGTCAACCTCGCAGACGATAATATGATGATTTTTGTCGCCCATAATCTCCGCCCAAGTATTTTGTAGATTTTCGCTGTTCTCAGGTATATCAAGCTCGTGCAGGTGGGTGTATAATGCAAGCAGCTCGCTCAGCTCATTTTCTTTGATTTCTCTTATTACCATCACTATATTTTTACCTCCAAATCAATTTGCTGATATCATTATCGCCGACGGTAATTACATAAAAAATGTATATTTGTCAGCTGCCTGCGCTTTCGTAGGCTCTGATCCCTTTGTGCCACACGAATATACCTATGCCCATCAGCACCACCGCTGCCACAACGGGCATGCCCAAGTTGAACAGCGGGTTTTCGCCCTTGATAATATACAGCGCCGGGTAGTAGCTGGTCAGGGCAAAGGGGATGATATAGGTGATCACGTTCTGCACAAAGCGGTTGTATACCGTTGCAGGGTACCTTGCAAAGTCGCTGAACGTGTAGAACAAAAAAGTAATGTTTCCGCTCCGCTTTGTCCAAAATGCGACAGAGGAGGTGATCGTCTTTACGCCGGTAAAAATCAGCGTCACAAACGGGATCATGAATATCATCGCGATTATCCTGAAAGCGCTCCACTCCGCCTCGATCCCCGGAGCGCTGACGCACACAAGCGCAATGCCCATAACAAGCTCGCCGAGCGCGTCGATCTGTATCTTTTCAACCAGAACGTGAAACAGCGTGTTTATCGGACGGGTCAGGTATTTGTCAAAGTCGCCCTTGCGTACGATAAAGAAGCCGATCGACCAGAGGTTGTCAAAAAAGAAGTGGTCGATCCCCTTTGGGATGAGCGACAGCCCGTAGATGAAAACTACCTCGTATATGCTCCAGCCGGCAAGGTTGGGGATCTGGGTAAAAACTATCCATAAAAACATAAGGTTGGACAGCTGAACAAGTAAGAACCCTATGATACCTACGACAAAGTCGCCCTTGTATTCCATCATGCGCTTGAACTCCTGCGCCATAAATATGCGGTGGATCTTTAGCGCTCTTTTGATATGCTTCATACTGTCACCCTCCCTGAACCGAAAGCCGTTTTACCGAGGCTTTCCAAAGCAGCTTTGAAAGTCCAAAGAAAAACAGCATCCAAAACGCCTGCAAGCCGATGTAATACCACAGCTGCGCGCCGCTGTACTTTTCCATATATATCATAACGGGAGTGTAGTTGAGCGAGGCAAAGGGCAAAAACAAAAAGACCTTTTCGAGCGCGTCAGGCAAAAACGAGAGCGGAATAACGGTTCCCGACAAAAAGCCGATGACTACGTTTTTCATCATATTTGCGCCCCACAGGTATTTAATCACAAAGGCGATAAAGCCAAAGCAGATGTTAAAATAAAAGTTGACAAGATACGCCAGCGCGCAGCTTAAAATATAAAGCAGCAGATTAAACGCGTTGAACTGCAAAACGCCGCTGAGTACGGTGCGGATTACTTCGACCGTAATTATCATCGGCACGGCAATGGCTATTTCGGTGGAAAGCTTGTTGCCGAGCTCCTGAAACAAAAACGTCGCGTTGTAGCTTACGGGCTTTATCAGCCTCATTATGATGGAGCCCTCGCGTATCTCTTCACCCACAACATAGGCTCCGTCGCTGGCTATTATCGTGTTGGTCAAAAACATCAGGACGATGTAAACTATCATTTGCGGCATGGTGAAGCCGTTCATGGATTCCTTTGTACCGGAGCTGTACACCGCCGCCCAAATAAAGTACGACACAAGGCAGGCTATAGCGTTGCCCAGCATAAAGAATATCCAGTTGACCCTGTAGGTAGCGACCTCCTGTATTCCGGCGTTGACAAAGGGGGTGTAGATTTTCAGCTTGCGCTTCATCAGTCCACCCCCTGCTCGTATAGCCTGCGGATGATCTCCTCGATGTCGGCTCCTTTGACGTTGATGTCGCTGACGTTGATTTTGTTCAGGGTGTAGGACAGCATGTCCGATACCGGCACGATCGAGCTGTTGAACCTCACCTTTACCGAGTTGCCCTCGGGCTCTACGCTAAGGTCGTCGGAGCTCAGGCTAAAGTGTTCGGCGTAGCCCAAAACCTCGGCGGCGTTTTTTACGTCCGTTTCAAAATACAGCTCGCGTATTTGTCCGTACTTCGATTTAAGTCCTGCTATCGAGCCGTCAAACACCTTTGTGCCCTTGTCTATCATGACCATACGCTTTGACAGCTGCTCGATGTCGGCAAGGTCGTGGGTGGTCAGGATAACGGTCGTTTTCTCCTGCTCATTTATGTGTTCGATAGCCTTGCGGATGTTGTCCTTTACAACTACGTCGAGTCCGATAGTCGGCTCGTCAAGGAAAAGTACCTTTGGGCTGTGCAGCAGCGAAGCGGCTATGTCCGCCCTCATCCTCTGACCGAGCGAAAGCGTTCGCACCGGGCTTGATATAAAGTCGTCCAGCTCCAGCACTTCGTTTAGGAACGCCATGCGCTTTTTGTAGCTGTCCTCGGGAACCTCGTAGATCTCCTTTAGCACGCCGTAGGTCTCTCTTAGCGGCAAGTCCCACCAAAGCTGAGTCCTCTGACCGAAAACAACGCCGATCTCCTTTACATAGCTTTTGCGGTTCTGAGTGGGGTTCTTTCCGTTAATGGTGCAGCTTCCGGAGGTGGGAGTCAAAATACCCGTAAGCATTTTTATAACCGTGCTCTTGCCGGCTCCGTTAGGTCCGATAAAGCCGAGGATCTCGCCCTCGGCTACCTTAAAGCTTATGTTGTCTACAGCGACTACCTTTTCGGATTTCGGCTTGAACAGCGACTTTAGGCTGCCCTTTAGTCCGGGATCCTTGACGGTCTTTTTGAATTCTTTTCTGAGGTTTTCAACATGTATCATTATATCACCTCTTTGGACATCTATTCATGAATAATTATCGGTATAGTATGTATTTTATATCATCGTGAGCTGTTTTGCAAGTGTTTTTGACAGGCGCGTTGACAACCTGCCTTTGTTGTTGTATGATAGGGCAAAGGGGGGATGATCATGACCGAAGTATTATTGTATAACATCGAGCCTGCAAAGGCTATCAAAGTCAAGAATCTGTGCCGCAAGCTTTATATATCCGCGCGCGAGGTGCCGCGCAGTCAGTACGGCGTCAAGCTCAGCGCGTTGCTGGGGGTGTCGGACGATAATTCCGTAAAGCCCGATTCGGACTTTGACGAGGAGATGCTTTACTTAAGCGACTTTCAGGGAGCAATGCTCGACATTTTTCTTACCCGGCTTCGCCGCCAAAGGGCAGGGGTGGCGCTGAAAGCGGTTCGCACGGAAACAAACGAGGGCTTTACGTCCTATGAATTGTATAAAGAGATAGCCGCGGAAAGAGCGGCAATAAATCAGGCAAGGTGACCTAACGGAAACCTTGCCTGTGCTTTATGTTATCAATTCAGTTTTAGAATACCGAGCGAAACGAGCAGCAGCATTGCCAGCATCAGCGGAGCCACTACCTTGACCATACCGATGTACAAATACTTCCTGCCGAACCGTTCGCCGTTTTTGGTCGCCTCATCAATGATCGCCTTGGGCTTGGTTACCCAGCCAACGAGGATACATGTGCCTATCGCGACGATCGGCATCAGGATGTTGTTGCTTGCGTAGTCAAATATATCAAGCAGCTGAGCGTCGGCTCCGTTGGGAAGCTTGATGTTGAAGAACAGCAGATCCTTGTTGTAGCCAAAGCAGATGATAATGCCGAGGATCAGCGCGATAAAGCCCTCGATAACAACGGTCTTTTTGCGGCTGATGTGTGTTTTGTCCATAATGCCCGAGGCAACGGCTTCAAGGATGGATACGGAGCTTGTCAGCGCCGCAAAGAGCACCATCAGGAAGAATACCGCTCCTACGATCCTGCCTGCTATGCCCATTTCGGCAAATACCTTAGGCAGAGTCATGAACATCAGTCCGGGGCCGCTTGCGGTCATGCCCTCCGAGCCGCTGAATACGTACACGGCGGGGATGATCATTACGCCCGCCAAAAACGCGACGACCGTGTCAAAGATCTCGATCTGATTTACAGAGCGCATCAGGTTGTCCTTGTCCTTAAAGTATGAACCGTAGGTCACCATAATACCCATCGCTACGCTGATGCTGTAGAACAACTGTCCCATAGCGTCCAAAACGATCGTTAGAAATTTGGTACCGTCAACTCCCTCAAAGCTGGGGACCACATATACAAGCAATCCGTCAATTCCCGAGCGTCCCTGTGTGGAATCGTTGCCTTTGATAAAGACAGAGAAAATCGAGATTCCAAGCACCAAAAGCAGCAGGATCGGCATCAGGATCTTTGACATGGATTCAATGCCCTTGTTGATGCCGCGGAACACAACAAAGCAGGTGGCGGCAAGGAAAACCGCCGTCAGTATGATCGGCGCAAACGGACTGGAGATAAAATCCGAGAAAAACCCGTCGGTAGCCACACCGTCTATGCCTATGCCGGTGATAAAAACTATAGCGTATTTCAATACCCAGCCGCCGATAATGCAGTAGTACGGCAGTATCAAAAACGGAACCAAGCTCGCAAAGCCGCCGAGCCAGCCCCAGCCCTTTTTCATTTTGCCGTAGGCGGTCAGGCAGCCCTGTTTGGTTTTACGTCCGATAGAAACCTCGGTCACCAACAGGGTAAAGCCGAAGGTCAGCGCTAAAACAAGATAAACCGCTAAAAACAGTCCGCCGCCGTCTTTTGCGGCGAGATACGGGAACCGCCATATGTTGCCCAGACCGACAGCGGAACCTGCCGCTGCCAGAACGAACCCGATGGAACCCGAAAATGAATTTCTTTTTTCCATAATCATTCTCCCTCAATAATAGACGTTAATATCTATTTTATCATATATTTTAGCAGTTTTCAATAGAATTTGTCACGATTTATAATATTATAAAAAACATCCCTCCTATACGGAAGGATGTTTATTACGATTATAGCTTTGTTGCGGAATAATCAATCGGCTTCTTCGTCGAGCGCGGTTTTTTGTTTTACCAAAACCTTCTTTTCGTAGCAGGCAAACGCGCCGTCTACGGTTTCCTTGTTCGGCTTGGGTGAGATCAGGCTTACCACGGGAACAATGATAAGTCCCGCGATCATAGCCAGTGCGCCGCAGTTGATGGGCGACTGCAGGAACACGGGGAAGATAGGCTTTGCAAACAGGTTAAGCAGCATGATGCCTGCGCCGAAGATAAAGCTTACCCAGCAAGCGAGCTTTGTGGTCTTTTTCCAGTACAGACCGTAGAGGAACGGAGCCAAGAATGCGCCTGCCAGAGCGCCCCACGAAACGCCCATGAGCTGAGCGATGAACTTGACGCTGTCGTTTGTGCTCTTTACCTGATAGATAGCGATAAACGCGGAAATAGCGATGAACACAACAATGAAGATACGGATGATCAGAACCTGCTTTTTCTCGTTCATCTTTTTGATGATGTTGCCCTTGAGCAGGTCTATGGTCAGGGTCGAGGAGGACGCGATAACCAGTGAGGACAGGGTGGACATGGACGCGGAGAGCACCAGAATGACCACCAGAGCCATCAGCAGTGAAGGCAGGTTGGACTCCTGCAGCATCTGCGGAATGATAGCGTCAAAGCCTTCCTTGGCAACGTCAACGTTGAACAGTCTGCCGAAGCCGCCCAGGAAGTAGCAGCCGCCTGCCACAATGATTGCAAACGCGGTGGAGATGATCGTGCCCTTTTTGATGTCGCGCTCATGCTTGATGGCATAGAACTTCTGTACCATCTGAGGCAGACCCCAGGTGCCGAGCGAGGTCAGGATGACAACGCCGAGCAGTCCCAGCGGATCGGGGCCGAAGAACGAGTTAAACACGCCGGGCGTGGAGGAAACGGTCTCGTCGGTAACGTTAGCCAAGCCGTTGAGCGCCTCCATAAAGCCGCCCTGGTTCATCAGCACTGCCGCTATAACGGCGATAATGCCGATAAGCATGATGATACCCTGAATAAAGTCGTTGATAGCGGTCGCCATATAGCCGCCGGCGATAACGTAAATACCGGTCAGTACACTCATGGCGATGATGCACCACACATAATCCACATGGAACGCCATGCTGAACAAACGGGAAAGTCCGTTGTACAGCGAAGCAGTGTAGGGAATCAGAAAGATAAAGGTGATGATCGAAGCGCCGATCTTAAGACCATTGCTGTCAAAACGCTTGCCGAAGAATTCGGGCATGGTCGAAGAATTAAGGTGCTGCGTCATAATACGAGTGCGACGTCCGAGGATGACCCATGCCAGCAGCGAGCCGATAGCGGCGTTGCCGAGACCGATCCAGGTGGACGCGATACCGTACTTCCAGCCGAACTGACCCGCGTAACCGATGAAGATTACCGCGGAAAAGTACGAGGTGCCGTAGGCAAAGGCGGTCAGCCAAGGACCTACGCTTCTGCCGCCCAGTACAAAGCCGCTTACGTTAGTGGCTTTTTTTCGGCAGTAAATGCCTACGCAGACCATTACGCCGAAAAACAGGATCAGCATAATGATTTTTGTGATTAAGTCAAAATCCATTTTTTGTAATACCCCCAAAAATTGTTTTATACAAAACGCCTGTTAAGGCTTATTGTAACCCTTTAAAATCTATTTCGTTCTGCTGGGCGACTACGCTTTCGCCGCAGTAGATCTTGCGCAGCACGGGCTTTTCGATCTTGCCGGTGGGATTGCGCGGTACGTCGGCAAAGATGATCTTGCGCGGACGCTTGTAGCGCGGAAGATCCATACAGAACTCGTTGACCTCGCTCTCGCTCAGGCTCATGCCGGGCTTTACTTCGATGACGGCAGCCGCGATCTCGCCCAAGCGCGGGTCGGGCAAGCCGATTACGGCAACATCCTTGATCGCGTTGTTGGCGCGCAGGAAATCCTCGATCTGAACGGGATAGATGTTCTCGCCGCCGGAGATGATAACGTCCTTTTTGCGGTCTACAAGGTAGATAAAGCCGTCGCTGTCACGCTCCGCCATATCGCCGGTATACAGCCAGCCCTCGCTGTCCATGACCTCCTCGGTCGCCTTTGCGTCCTTGTAGTAGCACTTCATTACGCCGGGACCCTTTACCGCGAGCTCGCCCACGCCGTGGGTGACCTCGTTGCGGTTTTCGTCAACGATGCGAACCTCCCAGCCGTAACCGGGGATTCCGATAGCGCCTACCTTGTGGGTGTTCTCAACGCCCAAGTGTACGCAGCCGGGGCCGATAGATTCGCTAAGACCGTAGTTGGTGTCATAGTCGTGATGCGGAAAAACGTTCTTCCAGCGCTGAATAAGACTGGGCGGAACAGGCTGTGCGCCAATGTGCATCAAACGCCACTGGTCAAGACGGTAGTTGTCAAGATTGATATCGCCGCTTTCGATAGCGTCCAAAATATCCTGAGCCCACGGTACAAGCAGCCAAACAATAGTACAGCGCTCCTCGCTGACGGTGCGGATGATCCACTCGGGGCTTACGCCGCGCAGCAGAACAGCCTTACTGCCGGAGTACAGGCTGCCGAACCAGTGCATCTTTGCGCCGGTGTGGTACAGAGGCGGGATACACAGGAAAACGTCGTCCTTGGTCTGACCGTGATGCGCCTGCTCTACCTGAGCAGAGTGCATAAGCGCGCGGTGTGCGTGCAGGATAGCCTTCGGAAAGCCGGTAGTGCCGGATGAAAAGTAAATCGCGCCGTTGTCGTCGTCCGTAATATACACGCTCGGCGCGTGAGATGAGCAGAACTCGATAAGCTTTTCGTAGCTGTCGGCAAAGCTCGGGCAGTCGTCGCCAACATAAAAGCTGTTTTTGACCTTTGGTATCTTGTCGAGGATGTTCTCAACGCGTCCGGTGAATTCGGGGCCGAACACCAGCGCGTCTGAGTCGGACTTGTCCAGACAGTAGGCTATCTCATCCGCGGTATAGCGGAAGTTGAGCGGTACGGCTACCGCGCCTGCCTTTAAAATACCAAAGTAGATGGGCAGCCAGTCAAGGCAGTTCATAAGCAGGATGGCGACCTTGTCGCCCTTGTGGATACCTCTGGTCAGCAAAAGGTTGGCAAAGCGGTTCGCTTTGACTTCAAATTCGCCCCAGGTCAGCTGCTTGCGGAACGCGCCGCTGCGGTTGGACTCGATCAGAGAATATTCGCGCCAGGTAACGTGCGGAATACTTTTGACCTCCGGGTTGATTTCCACCAGAGCGATATCGTCCTTAAAATACGTAGCGTTTCTGGTGAGAAGCTCGGTGATTGGCATAAACAGTTTCCTCCAAACAAAACGTCCCGGACAGCAATCGTCTCAGGACGCAAATCTATATTTTAACTACGATATATACTATCTCACGTTTTTTGTTATTTGTCAAGTAAATACAAATAAGGCAACTATTCTTTGTTAGATGTGCACAATCAGCACCCTTGTTTTTGGTGGAAATTGCTACGCTTTAAATTGTAAAACTTTAAAGCATTGAAGCGATAAAGCGTATTGCTCAAATCCGCCCGGCTCTATTTACTTTTATCGACAAAACTGTTATAATATATTCAGACATCATAAAAGGGGAGAGTATTATGATCTGCAGAAACTGCAACCGTTCCGTACCGGATAAAACTCGGTTCTGTCCGTACTGCGGCGCGGCTGCCGAAGCAACGCATCCGGCAAACGGGTATGACTTCGGAGAGGAAAAAACCATATCGGGCATTAACTCGGGCTTTGGCTTTTCGCCTTCGGCATCCGATTTGAACGAGGAAAGAACGGTGTCGGGCTTCAATGAGTTTTATCCGGCTCATCCCGTAAACAATGAACCGGAGGCTTTTGATCTGCAGCCGGAGCTTTCTCCGGCGCACGGTACGGCTAATCAGCTGGTCGATAACCAGCCCGTCGGCACGGTGCAGCCCCGGTGGGAAAATCCCTTTCCGCCCGAGGCTTACCCCGATCAGCCGTTACAGCAGTACGTCGGCGCTCCTGCCGGACAGGAATATCAGCCGTACAACCAACCGTACACTCCTCCCATACAAAACGATATGTCCGTCGCGCCGCTTCAAAAGCAGCGCAGCGGTGGAAAGATCATAGCGGCAGCGGTCACCGTTACCGTAGTTGCGATACTGGCTTTTGTCACCTTTATGATAGTGTATAACTCCGATTGGTTCAAGCTGGCTCAGGCGGAGTCCGCGATGCTTGACGGCAAATACACCGAAGGACTGAATAAGATCGGGGATATCGACACCGACAGAGCAAAGGCGGTGCGCGGCTTTGCCGACGTAATGAAGCTCCGCGACAAGCTAAAGGAACAGTACGGCACCGATACTCTGTGCGATATGGACTCGGACGCGTATAAGACCGCCACGGACTATAAGCAAAAGCTGACGGATTTCAGCAAGGATTATAAGCCTGCCGAGCTTACCGAAAAGCTCGGGGATCTGTATGAGGACTACGCAAAAGCCGCCGGCGACGTTTCGTCACTGCTCTATGACAGCGATATATCAACAGAGTTTGTGACCGCGCAGAATACCTTTACCGAATACGCCAAGCGCAAGCACGGCGAAAAGTTCACCATCGGCACAATGACAGCGGTCAGGGACGCGACTCAGTCGGCTTATGACAATATCGGCAGCAAGCTTATGAATACCGACGCGTACAAAAGCTTTACCTCATCCTACAGCGGCAAGGCGGTGGATACCATGTCGGAGTTTTACGGAAATATCAACACCCGTATCGCTCAGGACAATCACGAGATAACGGATGCCGACAAGTACGAGAACAAGGAGCTCCGATATCAAAACAGCGATACCTCCTATAAGCCTTATGTTGCCGACGGATTGGAATACGCCGATTCGCAGGAGAACATTACCTCAAACGCTCAAAAGCTCATAGCATCGCTTGACTGCGCTATGCTTATAAACAGCTTTGACAGCGCCGGGGAAGAATAGAAGAATTTAAAAAAATTAACACAACCCCTTTATTGACATATACTGTGTTGAAAGGGGTTGTTTTTTTATGCAGCAAACAGAACAAAAGACCAAGGGCGAAAGTCCGTTCAAGCCCGATTACGATGATTATATCAGCCAATATCCGGGCAGAGGG
Source organism: uncultured Clostridia bacterium (assembly GCA_946183545.1). GTDB lineage: Bacteria > Bacillota > Clostridia > Oscillospirales > Acutalibacteraceae > Ruminococcoides. The sequence continues at coordinate 7,149 of CAMHCD010000032.1, read as the reverse complement.
TCGCTTAAGGTGCAAATCAGCGTGGCGCGGGACGCGTTTCCGGTGGAGGGAGTATATGTTGACGTGTCCTCGGTGGTAAACGGCAAGCGCTACACACTGTATCACGACGTTACCGACTCCTCGGGAATAGTCAACGAGATCGTGCTGCCGGCGCTTCCAAAGTCCGCAAGCCTCAGTCCCGAGACCGCAGGACAGGGAGAGGCGGAGTATTTGGTGTCGGTGTTCCATCCCGCGTTCAAGGAGCTGCCGGACTGTCCGGTCAAGGTGCTCGACCGTGTAGAAACGATACTCCCCGTCACGCTCACGCCCTCAAAACAGCAGGCGGAGGATGCGCAATGACGGAGGTTATAATCCCGGAGACCATCACCGTTCATTTAGGCAGACCGAATCAGCCGGCGGAAAACGTCACGGTCGGTTTTACGGATTACATCAAAAACGTCGCGTCCAACGAGATATATCCCACATGGCCGGAAAACGCCATACGCGCCAATATAATGGCGCAGATAAGCTTTGCCCTAAACCGCGTGTATACCGAGTATTACCGCAGCCGAGGCTATGATTTTGACATAACCGACAACACCTCGATCGACCAAAACTATGTGCATAACGGTGAGGTTTACGACAATATCAGCCGCATCACCGACGAGATATTCAATAACTATCTGGTGCGCTCCGGAAGCGTTGAGCCGCTTTTTGCGCAGTTTTGCGACGGCTACCGCACCTATTGCAACGGGCTTTTGCAGTGGGGCACCGTACAGCTTGCCGACAAGGGTTATACACCGCTGGATATCCTGCGCTACTATTACGGCGACGATATCTCGGTGGTCTACAACGCTCCGGTGGGGCAGAATACGCCTTCGTATTCCGGAGTCGCTCTCAGGCTCGGCTCCTTCGGCGACGATGTGCTCACGATCAAGCGCGAGCTGAACCGCATTGCTCAAAACTATCCCGCTATCCCCAAAATATCCCAATTAACGGGAGTGTATGACAGAGAAACCGAAAACGCAGTGCTTGCTTTTCAGCAGATATTCAATCTGGAGCCCGACGGTATCGTGGGCAAGGCGACATGGTATAAAATCAAGATGATCTATAACTCGGTAAAGCGCCTCAGCGAGATCACGGGTGAGGGGCTGACGCTTTCGGAGGTCGAGAAGCGCTACACGCGTCAGCTCCAAATCGGCGACAGAGGCGTTGACGTTCAGGCGTTGCAGTATTATTTGGCTTTTTTGGGATATTTTTACCCCGATCTGCCGCCCATACCCATAACGGGTTATTTCGGTACCCTGACCCGCGACGCGGTGTATTCCTACCAGAGCCGCGCCGGACTGCCTGTTACGGGCGTGGTGGACGCAAATTTGTTTATGCGCATAGAGCAGTCGTACCGTGAGGCGGTAAGCGACCTGCCGCCCAATTACCAAAGCGCGATAGGCGAGCCGTATCCCGGCAGGTTTATTGTTGAGGGCGACCGCGGCGACAATGTGCGCGTCATCCAGCGCGGACTCAACGCGGTGCACCGTATAAATCCCTCGGTGCCGCAGGTCGCGGAGGACGGGGTTTTCGGACCGCTCACAAAAAACGCCGTTATCCTGCTACAGCGCAGCCTCGGCATAGAGCAAAACGGAGCTGTCGGTCCCGTTGAATGGAGCGAGCTGGTTACGATAGGAAATAATCTGTAGAAGTAATTCTTCCAAATCATTGACAAGGTAGGATATCAAGTGTAAAATAGTAGTATTGACCTAATGGTTTATTGATTTTTATGATGGGGAAGAACAATGGATGAGGAAAAAACAGTAGGCTTTGCGCCGGCTTCAAGCTCCGGAGCAACGCTTCTGATAATTGATAAAAACTGCAGACCGACTGTTGTTCCTCTGCGGGGTAACATGACCCTCGGCAGAAGACACAGCGGTCCGCTTTGCGATATTCTGGTGGATTCGGGGATCGTCGGCAGACGTCACGGCGAGTTCCTTTACGAAAGCACGCAGAACGCATACTATTACGTAGATAACAACAGCCTTAACGGAACCTTTATAAACGGCTATAAGCTTGAAAAATATAACGAGCGCGGCTCCAAGGCTTACCGTCTTAACGACGGCGATATCCTGCGCATAGACCGCAAAATGCTCAATCAGCCGCATCCCGAGGCTGTTATAATGATTTTCTGTCTTACCCTGCGCTATGACGAGCGCTGGAAGCTTACCGACGTGGGACGCTACGCCAACATCACTATCGGCAGAGGCAGCAACAATGTAATAAAGCTTACCGATATGGCCGCTTCGCGCAATCACGCGGTGCTGCGCCGCAACGGTCCGAGCTGGCTGCTGTTCGACAACGGCAGCGCAAACGGCGTCAGCCTAAACGGACGAGAGATCAACGGCAACGCTCAGGTGTTCGATCACGACGTTATCAAAATCGGCAACACCACCATAATTATGTTCGGCACCACTCTGGTCTATAATAACCCGCGCGAGAGCACGGGCAACCTTTCGGTGCAGATCCGTAAAAAGACCGTGGATTTCGGCAGAAAAACTCTGCTGCGCGACATCAATTTCAGCGTGGAGAGCGGCGATTTCGTACTTATCCTCGGCGGCTCCGGAGCGGGAAAAACTACGCTGGTAAAGGCTATCTTGGGCGACGGCAAGGCGGACGGCATGATCATCCTTAACGGTCACGACCTGTACGCCAACTTCAAGAGCATGAAGTCGCAGATCGGTTTGGTCCCGCAGTTTTTGACCTTGCGCGTAAACGACACCGTCAAAAACACCCTGATGGATATTGCCGACATAAAGCTCGACCGCAAAAACTATTCAAAGCAGGAAAAGCTGCAGCGTATCGACGAGATAATGAACAAGGTCGGCATAAAAAGCCTTGAAAACCACCTGATCGCCCAGCTTTCGGGCGGTCAAAAGAAAAAGGTTTCGGTTGCCTACCAGCTTGTCGGCTTCCAAAAGGTGTTTATCTGCGACGAGCCGGATTCCGGTCTTGACGCTGCTTCGCGCACCCAGCAGATGGAAATATTAAAGGAAATAGCGCAGAACGAAAAAATCGTAATGGTCATCTCACACGAGCCGGATGACGCGGTTGACGCCGACACAGGCAGGTCGCTGTTCACCAAGGTAGTAGTGCTCGCCAAAAGCAGCCGCGACGGTGCGGGTCATCTTGCGTTTTACGGCGGAGTTGACGATGCAAAGCGGTATTTCGGCGTTGATAAGCTTCAGGACATCATGAAGGAGATCAATCCTCCGTTTGAGGGCGGCAAGGGCAGAGCCGATTACTATATCGAAAAATACTATTCGCAGGGGAGGTAACAGTTATGAATGATACCTCGTTTATGACCCAAACACATGTGTATTTCAAAAAGGTGTTCCGCATCGCCCTGCGTGAAAAGGCGTGGAAGTTCGTTCTGTTTGCCGCCATTATCTCGTTTATCGTCGCGTCTATCACGGGACAGGACATGTTCAAGGATTTCAACAAAGCAAACTCCGGCTTTTTTACTCTGACCTCGGCGTGTATCTGGATAGGCATATTCAACTCTATCCAAAGCATTTGCAAGGAGCACGAGATAATCCGCGCCGAATATCGTCAGGGCTTGAAGATATCGGCATATATCACCGCAAATGTGCTGTGGCAGGCGCTGCTGTGCTTGGTGCAGAGCCTGATAATCTTTGCCATATGCTGCTTCTTTATAGATTACAGCCAGTCTGATTATTTGCTGATAAGCCCGTATATAGAAAACTTTATCACCGTCTACCTGCTCACCTTCGGCGCGTCTGTTTTGGGTATCATGGTGTCCTCGGTTTCGGGCACACCCACCACCGCAATGACCATCATGCCGTTTGTGCTTATCATCCAGCTCATTATGAGCGGAGTGCTGTTTGAGCTGGACGGCATCACCGAGGGCATATCGTACATCACCCTGAGCAAATGGGGTATGTCGGCGTTCGGCAGCGTGGCGGACTTGAACCATATCGACCTTGTGGTTGAGGGCGTTACCGTGCCGAACAAGGCAAATGACTTTTATGATCATGAGTCCGCGCGGCTGTTTTTGGCTTGGCTGTGGATATTCGGACTGACTGCCTTTAATGGCGTGGTCAGCGTAGCAGCGCTAAAGCTCAAAAACCGTGACTCGTAAGGATTGTTATAATGAAGGATGAAAAGATAAACAGCAAAGCGGGCTTGACCGCTTATGTAGCCTCGCATACAGGCAGGGTAAGAGGCAATAATGAGGATAACTTTACCCTGAACTGTATTTCAAAAAAAATCGAATTTCAAAACGTGCGCTTTCGTCAGGAGCTCAGCCAGCCCGTTGTGGCTGCGGTGTTTGACGGCATGGGCGGCGAAGCAAACGGCGAATATGCCTCTCAGATCGCCGCCGTGGCGGCAAAGGAGCTGTATAAAAAGGTTTGCGGCTATTCCGATTGCAAGGTAGACGCGCTCGCCAATAACTTTGTGACTGACGCAAACAACAAGATTCGCGACTTTATGGAGGAGCGGCACTGCAACTCGGGCGGCAGCACCGTTGCGGCTGTTGTGGTCAAGGGCGGCGAAGCCTATCCGTTCTCTGTCGGTGACAGCCGGATATATCTGCTGCGTAACGGCGCACTGCATCAGATCTCACACGACCACACCTTGGCTCAGCGCAAGGTCGAGGCGCAGATCTACACCCCCGAGGAAGCGATGCTCAGCACCGACAGCCATAAGCTGACGCTGTTTTTGGGCGTTGACCGCTACAAGGAGGGGCTCGACGCGGAAAACTACGAGCCCGTTACCATGCGCAGCGGCGATTCACTTTTGCTGTGCAGCGACGGTCTTTACGACGAGCTGACCAAAACCGAGATGGAGCGTGTTTTTTCGGAGCAGCCCGGGGATCCGGCGTACGCGCTTGTTAAAGCGGCAATCAATAACGGCGGGGGAGATAACGTCACCTGCGTCGTTCTGAATAAAAACTAAAAAACAGGAGGTACATTATGGACATTTTAGGTATGGCAAAGCAATTCGGAATTACACCTGAGCAGGCAGGCGACGTCGCAAAAATGGTGCTCAGCAACGACAGCACCAAGGACATCGTGGCTAAGGTCGTTTCCAAGTTCGGCATGGACGAAAAGCAGGCGGAAGACCTCGTAAACAGCGCAAAGGGCGCGGTAGACGGCGGCATGCTCAACAACATCAAGCTGCCTTTCTAAAAGTACATATCAACAAACAAAGGGCTTGCTCAACCGAGCAAGCCCTTAAATCATGCTTTGATCATGCCTGAGGTTTCTTGTCTAAAACTGCGTCTTTGTAGTTCTTGACCGAATCGAATTCGTCGGTGATCTCCTTGGACGGAGCCTTGGTGATGATAGAAACAACAAAGTTGACTATCAGCGCCAGGAAGAAGCCGGGAACAAGTGAGTACAATCCGGTGGACTGTCCGAGGTTGATCATTTTTGCACCGTCAAACAGTGAGGGATCTGTGTTCGCGATCATGGGGATGTAGTCCCAAACGATAACCGTCAAAGCGCCTACAGCCATACCGCTGATAGCGCCGGCAAGGTTGGAGCGCTTCCAGAACAGCGCAAGCAGTACAACGGGACCAAACGCCGCGCCAAAGCCTGCCCATGCGTCGGAAACCAGACTCATAATGCTGGATTTGGGATCAAGCGCGATCAGGAAAGCGATGACCGCAATAACAACAACGGCGATCTTGCCTACCCAAAGGGCGTTCTTTTCGCTTGCCTTTTTGTTGATAGCTCCCTTGTACATGTCCTCGGAAACGGCTGAGGCGGTTACAAGCAGCTGGCTGTCCGCGGTGGACATAATAGCCGCCAAAATACCGCACAGGAAGATACCGCCGATGAAGATCAGCACGCCGTTGCCGGAGAAGATCTGCTGAATAAGCTTGATGAAAGCGGTCTCGCTTGAAGAAGAATCAAGGGTGGGATCGAGGAAGCCTCTTGCGATAAGACCGATGAAGCAGGAAGCAGCCAGTGAGATAACTACCCAGGTGATAGCGATAACTCTGGACTTTTTGACCTCTTTTTCGCTCTTGATAGCCATAAAGCGGATGATGATGTGCGGCATACCAAAGTAGCCCAAGCCCCATGCAAGGCTTGAAATAATGGATACGATCGAAAGTCCGCTGCCGTCGTCGTTTTTAGTAAGGCTAAGGAAGTTTGAGGGGTTCTGAACGCCGTGCGCGGCCAGTGCGGTGTCAAAGCCGCCGTTTGCGCTCATCATGCTGTAGGCAATGATCGGCACTGCCATTATAGCTACCAGCATCAGCATGCCCTGGATAAAGTCGGTGGTGCACACAGCTTTAAAGCCGCCCATGAAGGTGTAAACCAAAATAACCACGGTTGCAATGCACAGACCGATAAGGTAAGCGGTCTGGTCAAGCTCGCCGCCCTTGCTGCTGCCGAACAGTGTAGCAAACAGCTTTGCGCCGGAGCTGAACGCGGAAGCGGTGTAAACCGCAAAGAAAATAGCAATGATGATGGCGGATACGATCTTGATAACGCCCATCTTGTCGCGGTAGCGGTTCTGGAAGAAGGTGGGTATCGTCAGCGCGTTGCCGGATACAATGGTGTACTTCCTCAGTCGCGAAGCCACGATAAACCAGTTGAGCACGGTGCCGATAAGCAAGCCGATTGCGATCCATACCTCGCCGGTACCTGCAAGGTAAATAGAGCCGGGCAGACCCATCAGCAGCCATCCGCTCATGTCGGAAGCCTGAGCCGAAAGCGCCGCAGTCCAGCCTCCCAGGTTTCTGCCGCCCAGGAAATAGTCCTCGTTGTTTTTGGTTGACCTTGAGTAGAACACGCCGATCAATATCATCAGCGCAAGGTAAAACGCAAACGCAACCAAAACAATGATGTTGTTTGAAGTCATACTTCTCCTCCTATAAAATAATTTGTAACAGATATGAAAAATACAGACATTTTTCACATACTCTAACATATTACCATAATAAAGCAATAAAATCAAGGTGGATTTTTAATATTTTTGGTTTTTTTGTCAACAGAGTATGTCGCTTTTGTCTGACTTGATCGCTTGTACAACTTCCGTCAGAAGCAATGCCAATAACTTAGGCACAGGGGCAGTACGCGTGCAAACCCCTCCCCAAGGGCATGAAAGTTATTTGAACACCATGGTGAAAAACCGCATGGTTAAGCC
>CAMHCD010000031.1 GCA_946183545.1 uncultured Clostridia bacterium | reverse complement strand
TCAAGGATACACGCGGCATCATCGACGCTATCCTCGGCGGCGACATCAAGAACGCGCCCACCAAGACCATTCCTTACTTCGGTTTTGAGGTTCCCACCGAGCTGCCCGGCGTAGACACCGGCATCCTCGACCCCAGAGACACCTACGCAAACCCCGCTGAGTGGGACGAAAAGGCAAAGGATCTGGCTCAGAGATTTATCAAGAACTTCAAAAAGTACGAGTCCAACGAGGCAGGCAAGGCGCTTGTTGCGGCAGGTCCTCAGCTTTAATTGAGAATTGCAAAAATATCGGCAGGCTTGAATTGCTCAAGCCTTCCGTTTTTGTTTGTAAAAAAGATCAAAAGTAAATCTTGTATTCCTTCCAGCCCGATACATAACGGCAGAGGATACCGGAGTCGGCGCCGTTTACATAGCCGTCTTTGTTGATATCCGCCGCGTCAATGTCTTTGATTTTCTTTTCATAAAGCACCCATCCCGACATATACCTGCTCATAATAGCCGCGTCAGCGCCGTTTACGATACCGTTGCCGTCAAGATCGCCGATGATAATGAGCTTTGTAAAATTCAGATTATTTGCTTTGGAGTAGCTTTGCGCGGTGCTGTCCTTTTTTCCGTAAAGAGTAAGTACCGACGCCGCTTTTTGATACTTTCTTTCCAAAACATCGTACTCGTTGACGATATCGTAGCGGTAACCGAGCGCGTGCTCGCCGATAGCGGTATCGATGTTTGTGATCTTCACTTCCTTTAAGTTAGGACAATTACAAAACGCGTCATCACCGATCTTTGTTACGCTGTCGGGAATGGTGATCGAGGACAAGCCCGCGCAGCCGTCAAACGCGTCGTTGCCGATGCCGGTCACGCTGTCGGGGATAACGGTGCCGCGGCAGCCGTATATCAGCTCGTCGGTCTCGGTATTTATGATAGCGTTGCAATCGTTGCGGCTGTCATATGTGCCGTTGCTGCCGTCAACAGTGATTTTACACAACGCCGTGCAACCGTAAAACACGCTGCTGTTGATGCTTGTCAGCCCGGAGCCGATCTTAACGCTTGTCAGCCCCGTGCAGCCTTTGAACGCCTCATCGCCTATCGTTGTCACACTGTCGGGGATCGTCAGATCTTTAAGCGCGGTGCAGGCGCTGTAGTTTTTTTCTACCAACCTTCCGCCGATATAGCTATCGTAGTATTCATACTCATAATCCAGCCTGCCGAACGCGTTGCTTGCAATCGTTGTCAAACTGTTTGGTAGTTCAATGCTTTCAAGACTTGTACAGCCGGTAAATGCGCAATAATTGATTTTTGTAACGTTGCCTGAAAGCGTAACGCTTGTTAATCCCGTACAATAGAAAAACGCATAGGAGCCGACTGCGCTGTTTTCTATATCAGCGCTTTTCAACGCGGTACAGTAACTGAAAACATGATCTCCCATATTGGTTACGCTGCTTGGAATGGTAATGCTTTTTAGGCGGATACATGCGGCATATTCTTTCTTAGTCACCTTTGACGTCCACTTATCTACTTCAAATTCTATCGTCTTGCCGAACGCGCAGCTTCCGATCTCGGTCACGCTGTCGGGGATCGTTATGCTTTCAAGGCTTGTGCAGGCGCTGAAGGCGTTTTTCCCGATTTTTGTCACATTGTCAGATATATTAACGTCCGTCAGTCCCGCGCACTGAAAGAACTCATAGTCGGAAACAGCGTTGTTGTTTATAACAGCGCTTGTTAAGCCGGAACAGCCGGCGAAAACATGGTCGCCGATATCGGTCAAGCTTTCAGGGATCGTGATCGTTTTCAGCCCCGTGCAGGCAGGATAATCAACGGTTTCTCCGTCATCCATATAATAGTAGTATGTTTCCTCGATTCCGCTGAACGCGTAGCTTTCGATCTTGGTCACGCTGTTCGGTATTGTGATGCTCTCCAGCCCTGTGCAACCGCTGAACGCGCATTTGCCTATGCCTGTCACGTTGTCGGAGATCTCAACGTCTGTCAAGCCCGAGCAATTGCTGAACTCATGAACGCTGATTTTGCTGTTGTTTATTACAGCGCTCTTCAAGCCTGTGCAGCCGGTGAAAGCATATGAGCCCATATTTGTTACGCTGTCCGGGATCTCGATTTCGGTCAGTCCGACGCACGCGGGATATGACTGCACATTTGCTTCTACTACGCCGTTACCTAAGCCGAGGAAATCCCACGCGTTACTGAACGCTCTGGTTCCGATGCTTGTCACACTGCCGGGAATATCTATGCCGGGCAGACTATTGCAGCCGGAGAATGCGTTGGCGCCGATCTCGGTCACATTATCGGATATCGTAACGTTTGTCAGTTTTCGGCAGCCTTCAAATTCCGCTGTTCCGATCTTATTATTGCTGACCGTCGCGCTTGTCAGGTTGACGCAATCCTTAAAAACGCCTTTGCCTATGCTCGTCACGCTCTCCGGGATGGTCACGCTTGTCAGGGCGCAGCTTTTCGGCGTGTAAAAATATGTCGCCCATTCATCATAATAAGTAGTCGTATAACTGCTGAACGCGTAATCGGCGATTTCCGTCACGCTGTTCGGGATTGTGATGTCTGTTATGATACAGGCTGTGAACGCGTATTTGCCTATGCTTGTCACACTGTCGGGGATCTCGACGCTGCTCAGCTTAGTACAGCCGCAGAACGCAGCGTTGCCGATGTTTTCGACTCCGCTTTTGATGATCGCTTTTTGTGGCTGCAGCGATTCCCATGGCGTTGAGTATACATAGCGTTGATAATAGTAGCCTTCTCCCGGACCTTCTTCGTGTTCCGTTACCATCTTTCCTATGTCGTAATCCGCCATCTTACCGTTGCCGCTGATCGTCAGGGCTTTGGTTGACTTGTCAAACGACCATGTGCAGTCGCCCGTGGTGCCGCTGTTGCCGCCTGCTGCCACGCTGCCGGTTTCAGCCGCGACTGACGTAAAGGGCAGGGCAGTAATCACGCTGCATAAGGTTAGAACGGTTAACAGTACCGCTGTGATTTTTTTAATTGGGTTATTCATACGAAAGACCTCCAGTCTTATCGTTCTTATAGTTTTATCATATCATATCGAGCCTTGTCACGCAATCCAAAAAACACGGTGTGGATTTGGCGGTATTGCATAAAAGAGGCTTTTTGATCATACAAAAAAGGACAACCCCCGCTCAACGCAAAGAGTCGTCCTTACCGTTTTAAATAAACGCCCTCAGTTCCTTGATATGTTCCTCCTCGGTGTCCAGCAGCTTTTTGGCAAGCAGGGTGATGTTGGGGTTGTTGCGGTCGTAGTCGCGCAGGTTTTGAACCAGCTTGTTAACGCCCATGGTGCTGCCCTTTATCATCATTTCCGCAACGTGCGAGGCGGAGGGGTCGCGCTGCAAATCGCGCTGAGCGGCAAAGCGCGTCATGGTTTTGGCAACGGGGTTGATGTGCCGCGCCCGTTCTCCGCGGCTGCGCAGCATATGGTTAGCCACGCTGTAGATCTTGCCGTAGCGCACCAGCTGACTGCATAAAACCGTGTCTACCGCGTGGTTTTTTACCCGCTTGCGGACGCCGGTAATGCCTTGGCAGCCCATCTCGGCGTTTTGTAAAATACAATTGAGCATTTCAATATCGTTCATCAAATCACCTCTATTACAATTATGGGCAAAAAAATCCGCGATATACGGTTGCAAGTAAAGATGATTTATGAGATAATAGGTACAGATTCAAACAAAACGAGGTGTTATCATGGTTGATGCAACATTATCGGCGTTTTTGCTGCCTTATCCGAATTCTCAGGGCAGACGTGTGCGCGTATATGTACCGGCTCACGAGGAGGGTGAGCTGCTGCCCGTTATCTATATGCTCGACGGACAGAACCTGTTTTATGAGGACGAGAGTCCTTGGGGCTGCTGGCATATTTTAGAAACCGTGGAGGAAGCGCGGGAGGAAGGCTTGGGCGGTGTGATCATCGTCGCTATCGACAACGGCGGTATCAACCGCGACAACGAGCTGACCCCTGCCTCTATCGGCGAGGTGGTCTGTCCCAACGAAATGGACAACTACACCGAATCGCGCGGAGAGGAGTTTGACCGCTTTGTGGTCAAGTTCGTCATGCCCTATGTTGAGGCGAGGTTCCCGGTGCGTAAGGACAGAGCGTCTACGGCGATCTGCGGAAGCTCATCGGGCGGCTTGCAGAGCTTCTTTACCGGACTTGAGCACCGCGACCGCTTTGGAATGATAGGAGCGTTTTCGCCTGCCTTTTTGCTGTATTCCATACAGTCGTGGCAAAACTGGCTTGCCCGTAAGATGGACGGCGAGCTGCCGTATCTATACATCTATTCCGGCAACGGCGACCAACTGGAACAGAAAATATATTTCAGCACCGAGCTGGTCAGCAACGTGCTTATGAACCTGGAATACCCCGACGACCTCATTACCGAGGACGTAGTTTTTGACAACTGCCATAACGAGGAAGCGTGGGAGGAAACCTTCGCGGATTTTTTGGAAGAATTTTTATCGCTTGATGACAGATGATGGGCTCGGTAATCTAACAATGTAGGGGAGGCCCTTGCGGCCTCCCACAAGCTTTGCGCATCGTCTCGGGAGGCCGCAAGGGCCTCCCCTACACGGATGATTAATTGATGGCTTAATATAAAAAAGGGCGACCTTACGGTCACCCTTTGAATTCCGAATTAAACAATGATCTCTCCGTCAACTGTTCCGGCAAGACCTGCGGCGTTTGATTCGTCGGTGTCGATGTGCATAGCAGGAGCGTATTTGGGGCTGACGCGGCAAACAACGTCGCCGAAGATGGTCTCTCTGCCGGTGCCTTCGCCTACCTTAACGGAAACGATCTGCTTGTCAACAAAGCCGTTTTCCTCGGCGGTCTTGGGATCAAAGTGAATGTGTCTTTGCGCGGCGATAACGCCCTGAGCTATCTCAACCTCACCGTTGGGGCCTACCAGCTTGCAGCCGGGAGTGCCGGCAACATTACCGGATTCTCTGATGGGAGCTACCAAGCCGAGCTTTCTGGCGTCGGTGAGGCTGACCTCGACCTGATCCTCGGGACGCTCGGGACCGAGAATGGACATTGTCATCTCGCCTCTGGGACCTACAACGGTCACCTTTTCGGTGCAGGCAAACTGACCGGGCTGTGACAGATCTTTTTTGTTGGTGAGCTGATAATCCTTGCCATACAGAACGTCAAGTGTGGCTCTGCAAACATGAACGTGATGAGCAGAGGTTTCAACCATAATTTTCATAATATGTACCACCATTTCTTAGTTATTCCGTGAACTCACGGTATTAATACTATTCTACACCTAATTACCCCGTTTTTCAACTATATAAAAGAAATATAAAGAGGAAAAAATGCTGCAAAATTGGAATGAATTGATCAAAGCCTGCCACAGCTGCCAAAAATGTGAGCTGTGCAAAACGCGCCATAACGTTGTTGTGGGTGTGGGCGACCCAAACGCCGAGGTGATGTTTATCGGCGAAGGTCCCGGCGAAAACGAGGATCTTCAGGGCGAGCCGTTTGTGGGCAAGGCGGGTATCCTGCTCGATAAAATGCTCTGCGCCGTTGATTTAGACCGCAGAAGCAATATATACATCGCAAATATCGTCAAGTGCCGTCCGCCGCATAACCGCGACCCAAAGCCCGAGGAGCAGGAGCTGTGCATCAACTGGCTGCGCAATCAGGTCAAGCTGATCCGCCCTAAAATAATCGTATGTCTGGGCAGGATAGCCGCCTGCCGCATTATCAAGCCCGACCTGCGCATCACCCGTGAGCACGGCGTGTGGTTTAAAAAAAACGGCGTGCTGATGACGGCGATGCTCCATCCTGCCGCCGTACTGCGCGACCCGCAAAAAAAGCCGGAAGCCTTTGCGGACTTTTTGAATCTTAGGGAGAAGATCAAAGAGGTTTGCCCGGGAACGTATCATAAAAAGGAGAACACATGAGCTTAGTTGTTTTTGAAAATGTATACAAGCGCTATCAAATGGGAGAGGTGACCATCAACGCGGTTGACGGCATATCCTTTTCTATTGAGGAGGGCGAATTCGCCGTGGTCGTCGGCGCTTCGGGCGCAGGCAAAACCACTGTGCTCAACCTGCTGGGCGGCATGGACAGCTGCACCGAGGGGAGCATTTTGGTGCGCGGCAGTGACATCAGCCGATATTCCGACAAGGAGCTGATCACCTACCGTCGCCATGAGATCGGCTTTGTGTTCCAGTTCTACAATCTGGTTCAGAACCTGACCGCCAAGGAGAACGTGGAGCTTGCCACCCAAATTTGCAAGGATCCCGTGTCGGGCGAGGACGCGCTTGCCGCTGTGGGACTTACCGACCGTAAGGACAACTTTCCGGCGCAGCTTTCCGGCGGCGAGCAGCAGCGTGTTTCCATCGCGCGTGCGCTCGCAAAGCGGCCGGCGCTGCTGCTTTGCGACGAGCCTACGGGCGCGCTCGACTATAACACCGGCAGGCAGATACTGCGCCAATTGCAGGAAACCTGCCGCAGTGAAAAAATGACCGTGGTGCTTATCACCCACAACTCGGCAATAACCCCTATGGCGGATCACGTCATAGAGATGAAAAGCGGCAAGATAATCCGCGACGAATACAATAAAAATCCAAAATCCATCGACGAGATAGAATGGTAGTATATTAATCATTAATTATTCACTATTCACTAAATTGAAAGGGGGGTTCTTATGACGCGTGCTTTAATAAAAAACATGTTTCGCGAGATCGGCAACACCAAGGCGCGGTTTTTCTCTATAATGGCTATAATCGCGCTGGGCGTGGGATTTTTTACGGGCATCAAAACCACCAGCCCGTCCATGTACCACCTTGCCGAGACATACTACGACGAACAAAACCTTATGGATTTCCGTCTGGTATCCACCACGGGCTTTTCCGATGACGATATCGACGCCATAGCAAAAATCGACGGCGTAAGCTCCGTTATGCCCTCTTATTTTTACGATGTGACCCTGTCTGCCGAAGACGGAGGCAAGATTGTTCGTGTGATCGCGCTGCCGAAGCAGTATAAAAGCAACCCCGAGCTCAACACCCTGACGCTCAGCGAGGGCAGCATGCCGGAGCATAACGGCGAAATAGCGGTCGAGGGCGTGGGATTTGCGCGCTCCTCGCACAAGGTAGGACAGACTCTGTCGCTTGCTCCCAAAGCAGGCGACAATAAGGTAACCGACACCCTTAAAACGCTTGAATATAAGATCACCGGCAAGCTGCAGTCGCCGCTGTATATTTCATATCAGCGCGGCGGCACCACCGTCGGCGACGGAAAAATAGATGAATACATGTACGTCCCTGCCGATACCTTTAAGACCGAGCGGTATACCGAGCTGTATGTACGCGCGGATTTTTCGTCAAAGTATTCTCCTTTTTCGGACGAATATGAAGACGCAGCCGACGCGTTAATGACAAAGCTCAAGCAGAGGGCAAAGGAGCGCGAAAAGGCGTTTCAGGTCGAAGTCATCGACAAAGCCAAGGCGGAGCTCAGCAAATCCCAAAAGGACTACAAATCCAAAAAAGCCGAAGCGGACAAAAAGCTTGGCGACGCGGATAAAAAGCTAAAGGAAAGTGAAAAGACCTATCTTGAAGGCATCGCCTCAGCCGAGGAAAAGCTGAGTGACGCCAAAAGTAAGATCGACAGCGGCAGCGCGCAGCTGAACTCCTCAAAGCAGACCTACAGCACCGAGATGTCCTCCGCTTGGTCGCAGCTCAGCCAAAAGGAAGCCGCGCTCAAAAGCGCAAGAGAAGAGTATTCCGCGTCAAAGTCCGCGGCAGAGGCGGAGATAGCCGCGGCGCAAAAGGAGATCGACGACGGCTACACTCAGTATGAAGCCGCTTTAAAGACCTTTACCGAAACCACCGAGCCTCAGCTGCTTGCAGGTATCGAACAGGCGCAGGGCAGCGTCAGCGCTTTGACCGCCGCTATCGAAGCCGCCGGGGACGAGGAGACAAAGGCAGACTTGCAGGCGCAGCTCCAAGAGGCTCAGGCTGTGCTTGACTCCCTCAACAGTCAGTACAGCGCGGCAAAAACAAAGCTTGAAACCACAAAATCGACCCTTGACGAGTCGCAAAAAACGCTCGACGCAAAGCAAAAGGAAAGCAAAAAGAAGCTGAGCGAGGCGTTAAAGTCCATCGAATCTGGCGAAGCGGCTCTTGCCTCAGCCAAAAGCACGCTCAGCGCCAAGCAAAGCGAGTCCGCTGCTCAAATCAGCAGCGCGGAGGAGAAGCTTATAGCTGCTTCCTCGGCGTACGCAAGCGGTCAGGAGGAGCTCGAAGCCAATCGCCAAAGCGGAAAGACCGAGCTGGAAAAGGGTAAAAAGGAGTATACGAAAAACAAAACGGAATCCGACAAAAAATTTGCCGACGCAGCAAAGAAGATCGCCGACGCGGAAAAAAAGGTCAAGGAGTTAAAGCCCTCCACGTGGTATGTGTTTACGCGCGACGATAACCCCGGCTACAGCACCTTTACTCAAAACGCCGACCGTCTGGACGCGGTGGCGTCGGTGTTCCCGCTGTTCTTCCTGCTTGTCGCCATATTGGTGTGCGTAACTACCATGACGCGTTTGATTGAGGAAAAGCGCACCGAGATCGCAACGCTTAAGGCGCTGGGCTACGGCAACAGCTCTATCATTCTAAAATACGTGATCTACGCGCTTATAGCGGCGGTGTCCGGCAGCGTGTTAGGTATGCTTGCCGGCAGCGCAACCCTTCCGTTCATCATTTACAACGCATACAAGATCATGTATTACATCGGCGATATATCGCTGGTGCTCAACATTCCGGTAATGATACTCGGCACACTTGCGGCGGTACTGTGCACCACCGCCGTGTCGGTCATCGTGTGCGGCAGATCGCTTGGAGTAAAGCCGGCGCAGGCTATGCGTCCAAAGGCTCCAAAGGCCGGCAAGCGGATCTTGCTGGAGCGCATTACGCCGCTGTGGAGTCACATGGGCTTTACCGCAAAGCTGACGGCGCGCAACCTGTTCCGCTATAAGGCAAGGCTGTGCATGACCGTTATCGGAGTGGCAGGCTGTACGGCGCTGATAGTTGCGGCTTTCGGCTTGCTAAACAGCTTCGATCCGCTTACAGATACGCAGTTCGGCGAGATCTACCGCTACGATGTGGTAGTGGTGCCGAAGAACAGCGGTACCGAACAGGAGCTTTCCTATCTGGCGCAGGCAGCCGACAAATCAAGCAACGTCAACCAAGCTATGTTCTGCTTGGACGAAAAGGCAAGGCTCGTTAAGGACGGAAAAGAATCCGACGCCGCGATCTCGATCAACGTATTCTCCGACACAGATCACATTGACGATATGGTGCACCTGCGCGAACGTCAAAGCCAAAAACCGCTCACGCTTAAAGACAGCGGCGTAATGATAAACGAAAAGCTCGCCGTGACCTCAAAAATAAAGCAGGGCGATACCATAGTTCTGCGCACGGATAACGACGAGGTAGAGGCGCGTGTGGACGGGATCTATGAGCAATATGTCAACAACTATATCTATATGACTCCTGCGCTGTATCAAAAGCTGTTCAACAAACAGCCGGAGTATAATATGCTCTGCGCCGATCTAAAGGAGATAAGGGGCAAAAAAGCCGACGAGTTCAGCTCCGGGATGCTGCGCGACGACCGGATCGTCGCCGTTACCTTCATGGATGAAAAAATCAGCGAGTTCAAAAACATGCTCGATTCCCTTGATATGGTCGTGCTGGTCATGATAGTATGCGCCGCGGCGCTGGCGTTTGTGGTGCTCTATAACCTTACCAACATCAACATAGCCGAGCGTCTGAGGGAGATAGCTACATTCAAGGTGCTGGGCTTCTATAACCGAGAGACCACGTCGTTCATATTTAAGGAAAACCTCATCCTTACTGTGCTCGGCATTGCCGCCGGCTTGGGACTTGGCGTGTTGCTGACAGGCTTTATCGTGCGCACCGTCGAGATAGACAACGTCATGTTCGGACGCGATATCTACCTGACCTCTTACCTTTACGCCGCAGCCTTTACGCTGTTGTTCTCGCTGACGGTCAACGCCGTAATGAGCTTTAAGATCAAAGCCATCAATATGGTGGAAAGCCTAAAGAGCGTGGAATAGGCGGAATCTGAAACACTATTTCAAAAAGGTATTGATTGAATCTCAACTTTGTGATATAATCTAACAGTATAGCGAAAATTTGTGAAAGGACAGACGTTCATGATAAAAGCTAATGAATACCGCACGGTTTCATGCGGTGAATTAAGAGAAGAAAATATCGGTCAGCAGGTAAGGGTCGCAGGCTGGGTCGAGAACATCCGCGATCACGGCGGCGTTATGTTCTTGGATATCCGTGACCAGTACGGCGTGCTTCAGGTCGTTGTGCACAACGATGAGCTGCTTAAAAATATCAACAAGGAGTGCACCGTTACGCTCAGCGGCGAGGTCGTAAAGCGTGACGAGGACACCATCAATAAAAAGATAGCTACAGGTTTTGTAGAGGTTCACACCGAGGACATCCGCGTGCTGGGCAAGTGCAAAAACGTGCTGCCCTTTGAGGTGGCTACCTCCACCAACACCGGCGAGGATGTGCGTCTTAAATACCGCTTCCTCGACCTCAGAAACCCCAAGGTACACAATAATATTTTGCTGCGCTCTCAGATAGTATCTTTCCTGCGCCGCAAGATGGAGGAGATGGGCTTTGTTGAGATCAACACCCCCATCCTGTCCACATCTTCCCCCGAGGGCGCCCGCGACTACCTTATCCCCAGCCGCAAGCACAAGGGCAAGTTCTACGCGCTTCCCCAGGCGCCGCAGATCTTTAAACAGCTTTTGATGGTCAGCGGTTTTGACAAGTACTTCCAGATAGCGCCCTGCTTCCGTGACGAGGACGCGCGCGCCGACCGTTCACCGGGCGAGTTCTATC
The DNA here is from genome assembly GCA_946183545.1 of uncultured Clostridia bacterium. Lineage (GTDB taxonomy): Bacteria > Bacillota > Clostridia > Oscillospirales > Acutalibacteraceae > Ruminococcoides. The sequence goes on along the minus strand of CAMHCD010000031.1, from coordinate 6,993 downwards.
AGCTCGACTACGAAATGGCGTTTGCCACTCAGGAGGACGTGTTCGACGTAGCCGAGGAAGTGCTTTACGAAACCTTCAAGAAGTTCAGCGATAAAGAGGTCAGCAAGCCTCCGTTCCGCAGGATACCCTTTGCGGAGTCTATGCTCAAATACGGCACCGACAAGCCCGACCTCCGCAATCCGCTTGAAATCAAAGAGATCAGCGACATGTTCGTTGAGACCGACTTTGCGCCCTTCCGCAAAAAATGCGTTCGTTCCATCAACGTACCCGGCGCTGCCGCTCAAAGCAAGAAGTGGTTCAAGCGCATGGAGGAGTTTGCGCTGTCCATCGGCATGAAGGGCTTGGGCTACGTAAAGGTCAACGACGACCTCACCTTTGATGGTCCTATCGACAAGTTCTTAAAGCCCGGCGACCGCGAGGAGCTTATCGAGCGCAACGGCTCCAAGGCAGGCGACGTTATCTACTTTATCGCCGACACCGCAGCCGAGGCTCCCAAGCTTGCCGGTCAGATCCGCACCGAGGTCGCTACGCGACTCAGCCTTATTGACGAAAGCCGCTTTGAAATGTGCTTCATCGTGGACTTCCCGATGTATGAGCGCGACGACGACGGCAAGGTCATCTTTACCCACAACCCGTTCTCCATGCCGCAGGGCGGCTTGGACGCACTGCTCAATAAAGACCCCGAGGAGATCCTCGCCTATCAGTACGATATCGTATGCAACGGCGTAGAGCTGTCCTCCGGCGCGGTGCGTAACCATGATATTGAGATAATGAAAAAGGCGTTCGAGATCGCAGGCTACAGCGAGGACGAGCTCAAAGCCAAGTTCAAGGCGCTCTACAACGCCTTCCAGTTCGGCGCTCCGCCTCACGCGGGCATGGCTCCCGGCGTAGACCGCATGATAATGCTGCTCACCGAGGAGGAGAATATCCGCGAGGTAATCGCCTTCCCGATGAACTCCAACGCTCAGGACGTTCTGCTCGGCTCTCCCGGAGAGGTCACCGAACAGCAGCTCAGAGAAGTTCATGTAAAGTTAAGATAACTGATTTTAGTGAATGATGAATACTGAAAAGTGAATAATGATGGTCGTGCAGACAGCGCGGCATAATAAAAAACATCGGTTCCCGGCTGTATTTTATACGGTTGGGAATTTATGTTAGTTGATAGTTTGTTAAGTGGTGCGCAAGCGGAACGCGTGGAGTGATCCCCTTGACAGAAAGCCTACTGCCACATATTAGGGGATCCTTCGACCGCGTTCGGTATGACATTTTTATTTTACGTCTTGACTAAACCACATAATCGGATATAATAAAAATTGAGAGGGGAGAGTATCTATGTGTAACAAGAATGAAGCGATCGAAATATTGGCTAAAGCCTGCGTTCAGTGCAAGTCTGTTTTCGGTGAGTTAAAAACCGCCTATCTTTACGGTTCTTATGCGCGCGGTGATTTTCACAGCGAATCTGATGTGGATATTCTTCTGACTGTGGATAAAACACAGGAGCAGATTTCTAAATGCCGCATGGCGGTTGCCGATATCTCAAGTGCACTCAGCCTTGAGTACGACGTTACAGTTTCTATCGCCGTAAAGCCTGCCGAGCAATTTGAAAAATATCAAAATGTTTTGCCTTTTTACCGGAATGTAATCAAAGAGGGAATCAAATATGCAGGCTGACGATAAAAAAGTTTTGGCTCAGGTGCGCCTTGACCGTGCCAAAGAGTGCTTGGCAGAAGCCGAAGATTTGTATGAGGCTGAAAAATACCGCGGCGCGGCAAATCGACTGTATTATTCTGTATTTCACGCTATGCGGGCAGTGTTGGCGCTTGACGGAGTTGATATGAAACATCACAGCGGCATCATATCTGAATTTCGCAGAAGGTTTATAAAAACCAACATTTTCGATGTCAGACTTTCGGGAATCATTTCCGCGTTGTATGAAATGCGTTCTGAAAGTGATTACGATGATTTTTATGTGTTATCAAAAAATGATATCGCCGATCAAATAATTAATGCACGTTATTTTATTGATTCAATCGAAAGCTTTTTGAAATCAGTAACATAAATAATTATTTTAGAATCAGGCGAGCCGTTTTCGGTTCACCTGATTCTTTTATGTTTACATTGACAAAACCGATTTAGCAGTGTATAATATGTATGAAAGTAGGAAAGTCTAACATTTGGAGAGGTGAACGCTATGCTGGCTGAATTACGTACAAAATCACAAATAACCTTGCCAAAGGATATTGTCAAGGCATTGGGTCTGTCGGAAGGCGATAAGCTCGATGTGTTTGAGCGTGACGGTATTATCTATATGCGTCCTGTTGCGGTCTATCCAAAGGATTATGTTAAAAATCTTCATAATGAAATCGAGCTGTTAAAGGCGGATATCAAATCGGGAAAACAGCCGACCTTTGACACTGTAGACGCACTGATTGCAGGGCTTGAGGAAGAATAATGCTGAAAATAATTTATGATGACTTGTTTGAATTCAGCGTGAACATGGATATTCGCGTGATATGGTTCTATGAGGGAGAGGCATTGGTCGCTTTAGTCGATATCGGTCATCACGATATACTCAGAAAATACTGAAGCTATCCTCCGAACGCAATGTGTTCGGGGGATATTTTATACAAAAAAAGGGTATTGAAACCAATGCAAAAATAAGGTATAATAAAAAAGATAATTCACAATAAAAAATTTCCATAGAAGGTGACAACATGGTAACCAGAGAAGATGTAGAGAACATCGCCCTGCTTTCCAAGCTTTTTGTACCCGAGGAGGAGCTTGACGGGCTTACTCAGTCCATGCAGGAGATCATTGATTTTGCGGACGCGATCAACAACGCGCCCGCGGGCAACGAGGGCTTTGACAACATCAACAACCTGTCCAACGTGTTCCGCGAGGACGAGGTCGTGCCCTCTTATTCCAACGAGGATATCCTCAAAAACGCGCCCGAGCAGGCTGAGGATCATTTCCTGGTGCGCAATAAAGAGTAAGGGGTGACGATATGGGAACAATAGCAAAAATCCACGATATGCTTACGAGTAAGGAGTGCTCCTGCACAGAGCTTACCCAAGGCTATCTTGACGCAATAGAAAAAGCAAACGGCGAGCTCAACGCCTATGTTAAGGTCACGGGCGAGGAAGCGCTGGCAACAGCCGCCGCAGTCGATAAGAAAATAGCGGCAGGCGAGGATATAGGACTGCTCGAGGGCGTGCCGATGACGCTCAAGGACAACATGAGCACCAAGGGGATAGAAACCACCTGCTGCTCCAAGATATTGACCGGCTACAAGCCGATTTTTGACGCTACCGTTTGGGAGACCTTAAAGGGTCAAAACGCGGTGCTGCTCGGTAAAACAAACATGGACGAGTTCGCCATGGGTTCTTCGTGTGAGAACTCCTGCTTTGGCGGCGCGGCTAACCCCGTTAACACCGATCACGTGGCAGGCGGCAGCTCGGGCGGCGTGGCAAGCGCAGTCGGCGGCAACATTGCGCCCTACGGCTTGGGCTCCGACACCGGCGGCTCCATCCGTCAGCCGGCGTCCTTCTGCGGCGTAGTGGGTCTTAAGCCTACCTACGGCGCTGTATCGCGTTACGGCTTGATCGCTTACGCCAGCTCGCTTGACCAGATAGGACCCATCACCAAAAGCGTGGAGGACGCTTCCATCGTCTTTGACGCTATAGCGCATTCCGACAAGCGCGACTCCACCTGCGTAGGCAACAGCGGCGTGACTACATACGATAAACTCAACAACGATATCAAGGGCATGAAGATAGGAATCGCTCACGAGTATTTGGACGGCGTTCGCGACGACGTTAAGGAAGCCATCCTTTCGGCTGCCGAGGTCTACAAGAGCTTAGGCGCGGAGATCGTATACTTTGATTTGCCGATCCTAAAATTTGCCCTGCCCGTTTACTATATCATCGCCTGTGCCGAGGCTTCCTCCAACCTGGGACGCTACGACGGCATTCGCTACGGCTATAAGGCGGCGCATTATACCGGTACTCACGACATGATCTGCCGTACCCGCAGCGAGGGCTTCGGCGAGGAGGTCAAGCGCCGTATTCTGCTGGGCACCTATGTGCTGTCCGCCGGTTACTACGACGCGTATTATAAGAAGGCTCAGAACCTGCGCGGCACCATCGTCAGCGCGTTCAACAAGGCGTTTGAGCAGTGCGACGTTATTATGGCTCCCACAGTGCCTATGACCGCCTTTGAAAAGGGACGCGCTGTAAGCGATCCCATTGAAACATACCTGACCGATATCTGTACCGTTCCCGTCAACATTGCCGGTCTGCCCGGCGTGTCGGTGCCCTGCGGCTTCAACCAAAAGGGTATGCCCATCGGTATGCAGCTTATCGGCAAGAGCTTTGACGAGGCTACCATCCTCAACGCCGCGCATCAGTATCAGAAGGCGGCTCCCGAGAAATTTACAAATACGAAGTGGGGTGTACAGCTGTGAAATATGAATTAGTTTCGGGTTTTGAGACCCACATCGAGCTTGCTACAAAAACAAAGATCTTCTGCGGCTGTACCACGCAGTTCGGCGGCGACCCCAACACCCATTGCTGTCCCGTATGTATCGGACTGCCCGGCACCCTGCCTGTGCTCAACCGCGAGGTAGTGCGCTTTGCGATAAAGGCAGGTCTTGCCGTTCACGGTCAGATCGCCGAGATCGCCAAGATGGACCGCAAAAACTACTGCTATCCCGACCTTTCCAAGGCGTATCAGATCAGTCAGCTGTACGCGCCGCTGATCATCGGCGGTTACGTTGAGCTGTCAAGCGGCAAAAAGATCCGCCTGCACCATATCCATATTGAGGAGGACGCGGGCAAGCTGATCCACCGTCACGGTGACACCTACGTTGACTATAACCGCGGCGGCGTTCCGCTGATCGAGATCGTGTCCGAGCCTGACATCCGTTCCATTGACGAGGCTCGCGAGTATGTGGAGCGCTTACAGCAGGTAATGCGCTACATCGGGATCTCCGACTGCAAGATGCAGGAGGGCTCCATGCGCTGCGACGTCAATATCTCGGTTCGCCCGGAGGGCAGCGAGGAGTTCGGCACCCGTACCGAAATCAAGAACATGAACTCCATCACCAACATAACAAAGGCGATGGAATACGAATATGACCGCCAGGTAGACCTGATCGAGAGCGGCGGCAAGGTGGTTCAGGAGACCCTGCGTTACGACGACGTAACAGGCACCACCTCATCCATGCGCAGCAAGGAGGACGCTCACGACTACCGCTACTTCCGCGACCCCGATCTGGTGACTATCAATGTTCCGCGCGAGGAGGTAGAGGAGCTCCGTGCCGAAATGCCCGAGCTCCCCGCCGACAAGTGCAGACGCTATATCGACGACTGCGGCATCCCCGAAAAGGACGCGCAGCTGCTCACCAAGTACCGCAGGATCAGCGAGTACTTTGACGAGGCGTGCGACGGCGTTAAATCGCCCAAGACCGTGTCCAACTTCATCATCGGTCAAATGTTCCGCCGCACCGAAACCGAAAGCGACAAAGAAGTGTTTGACATCGCCACTACTCCGGCGCAGCTCAACGAGCTGGTCAAGCTGCTCGACAGCGGCAAGATCCGCAATAACCTTGCCAAGTCCACGCTTGAAAAAATGCTCGACACCGGCAAGGGCGTGCTCGAATTCATAAGTGAAAGCGACATGGGCGGCGTAGACGAGGGCGCTTTGCTTGAGCTCTGTAAAAACGCTGTGGAGAGCAACCGCAAGGCGGTGGAGGATTTCCTCAGCGGCAAGGAAAAGGCTATAAAGGCGCTTGTCGGTAACGTTATGAAGAACAGCCGAGGCAAAGCCGACGCTATGGCAGCAGAGGCTAAGATCAAGGAATTGATCGAGAATTCTTAAATCATATTGAAATACATATCCTGAGCCCGGTATTCCGCTGTGAGTACCGCTCAGGATATTTTTTTAAAAATTTTTTAGATTTTTTTAAAATGTAATGGTTTTTGTCAGAGTCTTGTAATACTCCGTATGTTATCATATAGTCACAGTCAAGGGAACAAAAGAAAAAACCCCGACCGAATAAAAGATAATAAAGGAGAAAAAGAAAATGAAAGACTACAGAAACAACATTGAAAATACCATCACAGAGGCAGAGTTCAACGAAGTTAACATCAACAATCAGGAAGAAGTAAACCGCACAAGAGTTCAAAGAACAGCACATCAGCGCCGCAACCGGAAGAACAAGGTTCCGAAGGCTCCCATCATCATAGCAGTGCTCGCGACAATTGCAGCGGCAACCATCATGGTATTTGCAAGCTGCGGCGGAGCAAAGAACTCAAGCTCACGCAAGGCTACTACAGCTCCCACCACAACGGCTGTTACCACCGTAGCGGCAAAGGATAACGCAGACAGCAGTCAAAACACCTACAACACAGTGGCTCCTTATTCTGATCAGGGCCAGCAGATACAGCAGTCCCAGCAAACACAGCAGCAGTCTCAGCAGAGCCAGCAGGTACAGCAGTCACAGCAGTCTCAGCAGAGCGTGCAGGGAAATGTTCAGGACAACACCGTAGCTCCCTACAACGAGCAGCAAGGCCAGCAGCAGTCCTCACAGCTGCAGGTTCAGCAGTCTCAGGCAAATGATAATGTAGAGGACAACACCGTAGCACCGTTCAACGGTTAATAACAGAACGTTTATATATATAATAAAATCACCCCAGCACAAGAGTGTTGAGGTGATTCTTTATTTTGAGGTGATTATTATTCTTCGGGGACGTTGGGCAGACCCGCAAAGCCCTTTGCCAGATCTTCGTCGGTGGGGATATAGTCGGACATTTCGCCGTCGTTGTACTTTTCGTAAGCGACCATGTCGAAGTAACCTGTACCGGTCAAGCCGAATACGATGGTCTTTTCCTCGCCGGTTTCCTTGCACTTGAGCGCCTCGTCGATAGCGGCGCGGATGGCGTGGCTGGATTCGGGAGCAGGCAGGATGCCTTCTACTCTTGCAAACTGCTCGGC
>CAMHCD010000030.1 GCA_946183545.1 uncultured Clostridia bacterium | reverse complement strand
AGCGAAATACGGCAGCCCAGCTCGCGGCAGGCTGTTATATTTTCAACTACCATGGATTTGTCATCCGCCAGCGCGTCCTCGGTGATCTCGATTACAAGTTGGTTGATATTAAAGTCGTATTTACCGACGATGTATTTGAAGCGCTCCATATAGGAATCGTTTGAAAGCGTGATACGCGACATATTACACGAAAGCCAAATGTTCTTTTTGGGCGTGTCCCTCCACTTTTCAAGCTCGCGGCAGCACTCGTCAAGGATGTAGAAGTCGAGCTCGTCGATCATCTCGGATATCTCCAATATCTTGATGAACTCGCCGGGCGATACCATACCCTCGGACGGATTATCCCAGCGAGACAGCGCCTCGGCGCCGCAGGCTTTTTGACCTGTGCCGTCGAAGATATACTGCACGTACAGGCGGAATTCCTTTTTGTCCAGCGCTTCACGCAGGCGGGTCTTTAAGCTGAGCACGTATTCCTCGCGCTTAATAAGCTTTGCGTCACTGAACACGCAGGAAAGGTTGTTTTCACGCGCATGATAAAAGCCGTGTCTGGCGTTGAACAACGCCTTTTCGCAGGGGGTGTTCGGTTTTTCAAGATGATACACGCCTGCCTGAAAGGTGATGTGGTACTTAGACATAACGTTGTTGTTAAAGCCGTTGAGCTTGGTAATGAGCTCATCCATAAACTCCCTTGCGCGTTCCTCGTCCGGCGCTTCAAACGCAAGCGCAAAACGTCCGTCACTTATTCGGGCGCAAAAGTCGGTATCCGCTGCGGCGGACGAGAGCTCCGACGCGGCAAACGTCTGGATCTCCTCCGACACGGCAACGCTGGCGTACTGCAATACGCGCTGGATGTCGATGCCGATAAAGGCGATATAATAGAGCGTGTATGACACCGGAGATATATAGCTGCCGTACCAGTGTTCAAAATACTGGCTGTTGCCTATACCCGTCAGGGTGTCTATCATCCTGTTTTCCTTTGCGCGCTTTTCCTTTTTGTGGCGCTTTATGATCCAGATCACAAGTATAACGCATATCAGCAGCAGTCCGATGCAGACAAACAGCAGCCAAAGCGGAAATTCGTCCGGGCTGTCGGCGATGGACGTTTCGACCGAAAGACGCAGCAGCTCCTCGGCGGAAGCGGAGTTAAGCGCGGAGGTAACGCTGCTGACGACATCGTCCGGAGCGATTGCGGTAAAGCCGACGCAGAGGTCGATCTTCCTGTCGCCGTTGTTAAAGGTGAGGATGTGCACCTCTTTTGCCAGGTCGTCAACGTCACCCTTGGAGTGAGCGGAAACTATTTCGACCTGCTTGTTTTTAGCCAGCCTGTACTGCTCGTTGACCGTGCCTGCGTTGATATACGCAAAGTCAACGCCGCTGTCCTCGGATATCTGCTTGTAAAGCTCCGGCAAAATACCCTTGTATTCCTTTTCATAAACGTCATAGTACTCCACAGGGTACATGTCGGGGTCTCCGGCTATATAGATGGCTTCCTTTTTTGTAGGCTCCTCAACGGTATAAACCGCTGCCTCCGCGCCGGTCATCGCGACCGACATCAGCAGCACAATTGATGTAAATATCGCTGTCAGTTTCTGTTTCATAGGCGGTCCTTATTCTAAATTGATTTTTTTACGCTCGATCCTGCCCCAGTTAAGCTTACGCTTTCTGTAGCCGATGAACGCCGTAGCGCGTACCCATGCCAAAACAAAACGCAGCGCGCAGATTTCGATGGTACACAGCAGCAGCGCCTTTAGGACGTCGCGCAGGGTCAGCTTAAGGTCTATCGTCTGAGTTCTTGCAAAGAACGCCGTCATTGACATTACGGAGCCAAACAGGGCGTAGATGGCAAAAAACAGCAGCATAAACGGCACGTTTATCAAATCGACCAGGAAGGCAAGCACCATACACAGTATACCGAATATCTCGATAAACGGCGACAGCAGCTCGTATATCAAAAAGTAAAAGTACGATATAAAGCTAATCAGTCCGAACTTGGGGTTTGCAAGCATTACCCGGTGCTTCCACATTGACTGGAACAATCCTATGTGCCAGCGTCTGCGCTGCTTTGACAGGTCTTTTATACTTTCCGGAACCTGCGACCAGCATATCGCGTCGGTGGCGTAGCGGATAAGATACGGAAGGTCGTTGGACACGCAGAAGTCGTGGAGCTTTACAACCAGCTCCATATCCTCTCCCATCGTGGTAGCGTCGTAGCCGCCTGCCATAATAACGGTTTCCTTTTTAAACAGTCCGAACGCGCCGGAGATTATCATTGAACCGTTGTACTTGTCAAACAATATCCTCGAAGCAAGGAAGGAACGGTCGTATTCGAGCACCTGCATGCAGGCGAGGATGTTGCGCGGCAGTCTGTAGTTGATGACCTTGCCGTTTTTGATTTCAACGCTGTTGGAAGGTCTTATCGCTCCGCCGACGGCAACAACGTTTTCGTTTTCAAGCACCGGCTTTACGATCTTGCTCAGCGAATCGCTCTGCAAAACCGAGTCGGCGTCAATACAGATAAAGTACGGATATTTACACGCGTTTATGCCCATGTTGAGCGAATCCGCCTTGCCGCCGTTTTTCTTTCGTATAAGCGTAAGCGGTACCTTACGCGTAGTTGCCTCGTAGACGAATTCCATCGGCTGGCATTTTATTTTTTGCTGGATAGGACGGCGGATAGGCAGCATATCAAAGGCTTCGATAAGCTTTGCCGAGGTTTCGTCCTTTGAGCCGTCGTCCACCACTATTATCTCATACAACGGATAATCAAGCGTCAGCAGAGAGCGGACGTTTTCAACGATGGTTACGTCCTCGTTATATGCCGGCACTATTATGCTTATAGGGATATAGTGATCCTTCAAGATAGTGCTTTTGAGCCTATCCTGCTGTCTTTTGCGGTAAAGCGACGACGAACCGGTGACAACAGCGATAAACAAAAAGGTTGAATATCCCACAAGATAAGCGCCGAAAAAGATTTCAACTATGATCAGGAACACCTTGATGAATTCAAACACTTCGTCGCTGAACAGGAAAAATCTCATATGCTTGCCGCCCCCTTTTCACTTAACTTTTTATGGTCAAATCTGTATCTTATCATTTCGCCCGCGTAACGGTCATGACCCTCGTATATATCAACGAAGTCCGCGTATTCCAAGCCTAATTGCTCCAAGGACTGAGAGGCGTTCAGACGCACATACCAGTTGTGGCTGCACAGCTTGTTTTTGAGCACGGCTACGGTGCGGTTTCCGGGGTAAGAAGCCAGAGCAAAGCATGAGATAGACGCGTACTCCCAGTGCATGTCGTCCTCGTTCTCGGCGTAATAAATCAGCTTATCGTAAGCCGGCTGATACGGATATCTGCCTAAATAGCGGATAGCGCAGTAGTGGATCTCGCAGTTGTGCTGCTCGTTCAGCAGCTTAAACATCCGCTCCTGATATTTGTCGGACGAAAAGCGGAAGTAGTCGAGTATGGCGAGCTGAACGTTGAGCGAATACTGCGGAAGATTATCCCAAAGGCACTCGTTGAGCTCGTGCTTGTCGCCGCTGAAGGTAAGCAATCCGTCGGTGATAAGTTTTTTGTGGTGATAAAATCCGGTTTTGTCGAGCACCTTCAACGCCTCAGCCACGTTCTTGCTTATGCCGATGGAGTACAGCGCGTTTAGAGCGTTTTCGCGGCTGTAGACAGACGGCTTTTGAAGCAGCTGAAAAAGGCAGGCGTTTATTTGAGGCAGATCCTCGCCCTTAAACAGATTATACCGCGAAATGATGTAAGGAAAATACGCGAACTGTACCTCGTTTTTGTGGCTGTACATATTGTTAAGGGTGATAAAAACATTGTCGAGCTTGCGCAGATATTCCCTTACCTCGTCGGGATGATCCTTAGACAAAATCTCGAGCGACTTGTCAAAGGACATCATCTCGCGAACCTTTTGCAGCCGCTTTATCAGCATTTTGCGGTGCGATTCCTCGATCTCGTCCCTAAAGAACTGAGCGCGGATAAGCGAGACAAAATACAGACGGTGCGATTCGATCTCTCTGTCGTTGCGGCTGAACAGAAATATACAGACAATATTAAACGCGATCATCGCCAGACACACGGCGAGGTAGGCGTATACCAGTATTTCAATCTTCATCGTTATATCTCCATTGCTTCTGTAAAACGTAGTAGGAGCTCTTGAGCCGCTCGTGATAAGTTACCTGATTGTTCCAGCCGGACAGCTTAAACGGCTTTAGCTCGGCTCTGCGTTTTCCTCCGTTGCCGTCGCCGGCAAGTCCCGCCCACAGCTTGTCGATCTCGATGTACTCTATTCCGTAGTGCTTATAGTAATCGTCGTGGATCATCATCTGCGACGGATCGGCAAAGTTGAGCAGCTGCCATGGGAGCTTGATCTCAACAAAGCCGTCGCCTGCCATAAAGTCGGCAAGAGAGTTAAAGTCACTGCTGTCGGGATTTGCGTTACCGTAAGTCAGCTTACCTGTTTCAAACACCTCGGCAGGCGCCTGCAGGTTATTGTAAAGCAGCGGCGTTGCAGTCTGCAAGATCATGTCGATGTTGGTAAAGCGCGTGGAATCCTTTGCGGGGATATTGTTCTTTAGGTATGTGTTGAACTCATATACGTTTTCGGAGTAGTTGCTGCGGAGCACCTCATACCGCTCCTGAACGCGTAAACGGCTGTTTTTCTTGCCCTCAAGCTGTATCACAAAGTCAACGGCGCGGTCAAACAGCATGTTTTTTTCTTCATAATAGCTGCTGCCGCTGTTCGGCGTGATATCAAGAGGGATGTATATTTTGTCGGAGTCGATATTGAGCCCGTTCTTTTGAACCATAAAGTAGATAAACTTTTCGTCATATTTCATTGACAGCTTCATATCGCCGCGGTCGGCTACGATATCCGCGTCCTTCCACTCGGAATTGCTTCCGTCGACATAGCAGACGGATTCCTTTTCGCCGGGGTCGAAGGAAATCAAACCGAAATACTGCTCGTTGGTTTGGTAGTCGGACCAGTAGGGCGTGCGCTTGAGGTTGACGGCGTACATGGTGTTCCAGGTGCGCTTGAACCATTCGTCCTGCCACGAGAACACACAGCAGCCGGAGCAGCCCGCCGCCTTGATATCCTTGTAGCAGTCGAGGATAGCCTTGCCCTGCTGTTTTTCGGACATATTACCCTGATTTCTGCCCAGGTTCATTTCACGCTGAGCCATACCGCGTCCCGTAGATACGCCGAACTCCGAGATAACAACGGGCATCGTGTGGTGCTTTGTCAGCATTTTAAGATAAGCGCGGTAGGTGTTGAGCACTCCGTCGGTGTAGAACTCACTCAGGTCGTCAAAGCCAAGCTCGCTCCAGTCCTTTACGTACGCAAGATAGTCCGGGTAGTAGGGATATACGTGGTAGGATACGAACTGTCCGGAAAGGAAGTCCTCTGTGGTCTTGATATGCTCTACGTCCACTTCGGCGCACTTCATAAAGAAGCTTTCTATCTCCTTTGGATATTTGAACGGGTCGGTCGTTGGCCAGTTTGAAAAGGCGATCGGCTTTTGGGTTTTGTAGCGGTTGGATTCATACTCAACCACCCTGTCTCCTACCTCGGTAAGCATTGCCTCAAACGGAGTCGCCTCGGGAGAGGTGTAAAAATATTTTCCATTGTACTCGGACGCTCCTTCAATGTCCTTATACTGCTCGTTGGTGTAGACGACGGTAACGTCCTCCCACTCTACGCCGAGGATGTAGCCGATGATCCACTGCGACACGTCGTGCAGGTAAAAGCCGGAGCCGGCGGAAGCCATTCTGCCCAGTCCGATCTTTTTGTTGCCGTGGATAACGTCGAGCATGGTGCGGCAGTCCGAAAGAAAGCGCTCCTTGAACCCGGGCTCCAGCGCGTCGCGGTGGGAGTTCTGCACATAGTCGTTGACCCATACGCCGTGGATAAGCCACAGCGGATGGTCGTTATTCTTATTGTATTCATAGAATGCATTGTAAAATACATCCTGCTGTACCGTATATACGCGTATGGTGTTTGCGCCCATCTCCTGAATGTATTTGAACCAGCGCATGTAGGTTTCCTTGTCGATGGCAAAGTCGGTAGACCACTCGCCGGGCTTGCCCGAACCGAGGTTTACGCCCTTGACTTCAAACGGCTCGTAGTCCTTGCCGTTGTACATCATGAGCTGATCGCCCTCGGTACGTACAAACGTAGTCGGTGTGTCGCCGGGGTTAAGCTCGATATACCAGCCTAACCGATAGTAGGCGGTGTCAACGGCAAACGCCAGCAAAACCAAAACACATACAATTATAATAAATTTCTTCATAGTTCTCCGATATATAAGATCCGGTCAAGGCAATGCCGCGTATTTGGACGGCTGCCTTAGTTTGCGTTTTCGATAAATTTCTTAACGCGCGATTCGGCGCTGTACTGTGCGATTACATCTATGTTGGTGTCCATAAAGCTTGAGCGTTCTTCAAGAAAGCCCTTTAGCTGTGTCACCGCGTCCTTAAAGTTGTGGATGTTTCTTTCCGGCGGAGTAAGCAGACCCTCGTCCTTAAAGGATGCGCTCCATCGCTTAAAGTTGCGGTCTACAGCATCGCCGAGGTAATCGAGAGTGCTGTCGATATAGTTGTTGATGTACTCGTCGGACAGATATGTTTTCCGCAGCTCGCGGTAGCGGTCAACGATACGCTTTGTAAAGTCCTTATTTTTGGTAAGCATCCAGTACCACGGCACGTTGATCAGACGGAAGTCGTTGGTTTGCATCGCCTGCTCCTGATAGTTGTCGCAGCTGTTGTTGAAATCCCATATGCACATCCTGAACTTTCCGTCGGAATCCTTGTAGATATAAGTGGAAAACGCTCCGGCGTCGTAGTTACAGGTAAATTCATTTATGATGAAGTAATCTACAAAGGAGTCGATATCTATTGTCTTTTTAAAGCCGAATTCATCGCTGTCAAAGTCATAGGAGTAGATGGATTTTTCAAACGCCGAAAAGTCCTTTGTGATGGAGGTAGCCATCTCGGGCGTTATATTTTTGGTGCCGGGATACTCGATATTGATTCCGAATATGTCGGACAGGCGCAGCGCGTACTTGGTGAAGTTATTTATATCATCATCCATTTTTCTGTCCAGACGCAGAAGATAACCCGAAAAGGTGTTATCCTTTTTGTCTACGGAAAGATCAAGTCTTGCGCCGCCCTTGCCCGCGGTTATGTTCTCCGTCACAACATAGATACCCTCGTACTCTCCGTTTAAGAACATCTCGCAAAAACGGACATTTGGGGAATACGACATTATCTCTCCGCCGATGTTGTACCACATGTAGTTTCGGATAAGCGTTTTGTCAAGGTACGGACCGTGCAAAATCCACTCGCTGTGGGCGTCCATGCCCATGACGCTTTGATTGTTGCTGTCGCCGTTGCTGTCGATAAGCTTTATCCTGTAGCCCAGCTTGGCAAAGTAGCGTGACGAATGGCCGTGCACGTGGATAAGCGCGTCGCTTTGGATCGCCGGTTTATCGTCGGTGTGGTTGTTTGACTCGGGATTGTCGATGACCTTGATGGTAGACTTTATAGTGTCCGAGCCGTCCTTTGCGGTGGTAAAGGCGCGTTCGCCGTTTTCGTCCCTCGTGACCTGACCGGGGATATCCTCGTCGGTCTCGATTTTGAGCACCGGAAGATGCGTGCAGAACTTATCGCTGCCGTGATTGGTACACGCGGGCTTTTTTGCCGCCATTAGGTGCTGATGGAAGCGCACCGGCTCCTGACGAACAAATATAGTGGCGGCAAACGAGGTAACCAGCAGAGCAAAGCAGGTTATTATGCCGATTATTTTATTTTTCATTAACTCCCCGCCTTTCGTGCGGAATCATACTGACAGATCCTTTATATAATCTATTACAGACAGGATCACATATATTCAAGACATTGTTTAATGGGTTCCTTGGTCATGCGCGCCACCCTGCGCAGAACGGCTGACTTGAGGTTCAGGCCTGCCTCACGCACAAAGAAGTTGGAACCGCTCAGGCGAACATCCTCATCGTCTCCGGCAAAGAGCAGACGGAAGCCGCTTTTGAGCCATGCCTCGTCCGACAGCGGCGTGCGCTTGGAGTAGGGATACGCCATTGTTGTCGGGATAGTGTTTAGGTGAGTGCGGAAGCTGCGCGACGCGTCGGAATAATCCTTTTGAGCAATGGGAAGGAAGCTCTCGAGGGTATCTCCTTCCTTTGTGGAAGCGCCGTTGCGTCCGTCATGCAGATAATAATGCTGCTTGTCGGTGTGGCTTATCATTTCGATCGCGCCTGATTCGGACATCTCGGCTATCTCGTCCCAGGTGCAGTACGGAGCCTCGCTTTGTGAGCGCGCGGCAGGCGCGGAGGTGGCGTTGTCTATTTCATAGCCGATAAGCGCCAGCACGCCCTTCATCTTATACTTTTTGAGCAGCGGCCATGCGCGCTTATAAACGCCGTACTTACCGTCGTCTATAGAAAGTATAATAGGCTTTTCCGGCAGAGTGCCCTTGCCGCTGAGGTAGTCGGCAAGCTGCAGCGAGGTGATAGTGGTGTAGCCGTTCTCCGAAATCCATTTGAGGTCGCTTTCAAATTCGTCCTGATAGATAGCGTATTCGTCAAAGGCTATGCCGTTTTCAAGATCCTCAGCGGTGACGAACTCGTGGTACATCAAAATCGGCACATCAAAAACCTTACCGGGCTTGTAGCCGGTTTTTTGCGGCTCGCTGAGCTTGCTCGCGGCTTCTCCCTTTACAACGCGAACGCGATAGTACCAGTCGGTTTTTTTGTTACTGTTTACATCGTAAAGGTAAGGTTCCTTTGCGGTGCCGCATATCTTATATTCTCCGTCGGAGGTCGCGCAGCGGTAGAACTCATAGGTGCAGTCCTTCTGCGCCTCTACCGATACAACGGCGGTGTACGGATCCATTTTGGTAACGGAGCTGATAACGGGCGTTTTGGGAGCCTCCGCCTTTTTTCCGGTTCCCTTTTCC
Source organism: uncultured Clostridia bacterium (assembly GCA_946183545.1). Lineage (GTDB taxonomy): Bacteria > Bacillota > Clostridia > Oscillospirales > Acutalibacteraceae > Ruminococcoides. The sequence continues at coordinate 9,731 of CAMHCD010000030.1, read as the reverse complement.
GGAACGGAAATGTCAGTCTCTGCGGAGTCGGATATCCCGTCTTTTCCGATGATCTCCAGCTTGTAGGTATACTGCTTGCCGCCTTTTACAAAACGGTCGGTATAGGATGTAGCTTTTGAGTCCGCGTCAAAAATAAACTCAAAATCGACCTCGGGCGCCGTGCGCCTGTACAGCCGGTAGGTATTTGCCTCCGTGCTTTTTTCCCAGCTTACGACCGCGGCTCCGTCCTTAAGGCTGACGCTGAGTCCGCGGGGTGATCCGGGCTTTTGTCCGCAGGCGGTCATAAAGCAGCAAGCAAGCAATAATATTGCAAGGATGCGTTTCATTTAGTTTGATACCTCGTCGTTCTGCATAACTACATTGACATACTCTACGCCGCCGAGATTATACAAAGCGTCAACAATGCTGCCGTTGTTGTCCTCGGCGTGCTTAAGCTGATTTGCGGTGATCTCGTAAATAAACTCAACCGAATCCTCGTCGGTGTTTCTTACCCTGAGGATAGCCTTGCGCTTGAATACCGAGAACATGTGAGCCTGAATAGTAGACTGACGGCTGCGCGAGGCTCTGATGATAACAAGCATACGGTTGTCGCTCTTTATCAGACCGAGGAGCAGCAGAATAATAAAGGTGATGGCGCTGCCGACCGAGGCAACTACATAATCGCCTACGCCGCAGCAGATGCCGACGATGACCGTCCAGAAAATATAGACGGTGTCGCGGCTGTCCTTGATGGCGGTACGGAAACGAACGATGGACAGCGCACCGACCATACCGAGTGATAACGCTATGTTGTTGCCGATTACCGTCATGACGGTGCCTGTGAGTACGGTCAAAACCAAAAGCGAGGCATTGAACTTTTTGCTGTAGATAGTGCCCCTGTGCGTGAGCATGTAAGAGATAAAGATGAATGTGCCCAGTACAGCCGCCATGAGAATGTTAAAAACTATGCTCTCAAAGCTAAGGTCGCCGGTGGTTCCGAATAGGTTAAACAGTTTGTCTTTCATTGTCGATTCTCCTCATATATGGGTTTGATAAGCGTTTTGTCTTGCCAGCATGTATTTGCTGACGGACAGCTCGCTTTTGTCTATACAGTTTATCATGCTCTGAATATAATTCAGCAAAAAGCCGTTGAACTTGACCTCCAGCACAACGTCATACGGATCGAGCACCGGGTTCATGTTAAGCTTTTCCGAAAACAGGTCAAGGCAGCTTTCGGTAGAGGTTATGCAGTTGTCAAAGGTGACGCGTATCCTGTTTTCCTTGGCTATAAACGCCTTGCGGTTATACTGAACTATGGTTTTGGGGATGTAAGCACGCGTCCGCATAAAGGCGTAGACCTCGGCGGCAAACGGCTCGTCGTAGTTCAGCAGCGGAGTGTAGTCGCCGTCCATGATCGTCTGCGCGTCCTCACGGCTTACCCTAAGCGAGCGCTTGAGCTGATTTGCGCCCTGCTTTTGCTTCATTTCGAGCATCGCAAAATCCTGTTTGGGGTCATAACACCTAAGCCGGATCTTTCTTCTTAGCTCAACGCCTGCCTGCTTTTCAAAATAATCCGTGTCGTACGGAGTATCAAAATAAAGCGAACGGACAGTATAGCCGTGGACGCCGTTGTGCGGGTCCTGCCTCAAAACCTTTTCGAGCCTGCCGCTTGTACTGCGGAACTCGGCAATGCTAATCAGGAACTTTTTTTCCTGACGAAATACCTTATTCAACTTGTCACCACCTTGAAACGTGAGCTTCCGTAAACAAAGAAGCCCCCAAAAAGCAAAAAACCAACCGCAAAAAACATGCGGCTGGTCTATCATACGCGTAAAAAGCGCTACAGATACCTTGGCTTTGCGCCCCTGCCTTTCAACAGGTTTGCCAATATATAATTACATTATCTATTATATGACAAAGACCGCGTTTTGTCAATGATAATTTGCCGTATTTCAACAAAATTTGCATGGTAACAATTCACCAAACACTTGACCATTTCGGTTATTTCAATTATAATGGTATAGATGACCGTTCAAATGCTCTGCTGTAAGGCAGATATTAAATTTTTTTAATCGGAGGAAACGATAATGATGGATGAATTAATGGAAATCTTACAGGAACTCAGACCCGACGTTGATTTTGAAAGCGAGACCGCGCTGATCACCGACGGTGTGCTTGATTCGTTCGATATAGTCGCTCTTGTAGGCGAGCTGAACGACGCGTTCGACATCGAGATCAAGCCCAACAACCTTGTACCGGAAAACTTCAATTCCGCAAAGGCTATGCTCGCTTTGATCGAGGAGCTTCAGGACGAATAAGGATAAACCGAATCAACACAAAGGCGGTACCGCAACACAAATTTGCGGTACCGCTTTTTTAATTACACAATGCTTTTAAATTTTCGATCGCCTTTTTTGCGTCGTCGGCTTTAAACACGGCTGTGCCTGCCACGCACACGTCAACGCCTGCGGCCGCAGCCTGAGCTATGGTAGCTTCGCCTATGCCGCCGTCGGCTTCGATAAGGAGCTCTATTCCGCGTGCTTCACATTCCCTGCGGATCGCGGTCACCTTCGGCAGCATGTCCGCCATAAAGCTTTGACCGCCGAACCCCGGCTCTACCGTCATTACAAGCACCAGATCGAGCCTGTCCAAATACGGGAACACCGCTTCGGCAGGGGTATCGGGCTTGATCACCAAGCCGACCTTTATGCCGCGCGATTTGATTTTTTCAATGGTTTCCTCTATCGGGGAATCGCACTCCACATGGAAGGTGATCATATCCGCGCCGGCATCGGCAAAATCGTCGATATAGCGCAGCGGATCGGTTATCATCAGATGAACGTCGAACGGCTTGTCTGAGTACGGGCGCACGGTTTTGTATACGGGCGCGCCGAAGGTGATGTTGGGTACAAAGTGACCGTCCATCACGTCAAGGTGCATCCAGTCGGCGCCTGCCTTGTCCATTCGTTCGATCTCGCTGCCCATTTTTGAAAAGTCACAGGACAGCAGCGAGGGTGCAATCAACATAATATATCCTCCCTTACGGCTTTTGGATGGCGGGCGCGACAATGGTTGCCGCTGCCCAGAACAATGCGTATATAAGAACCTCGAGCGAGCCCATAACGCCCACGCCCGCGTACAGCGAAAGCACGGACGCGACCAGCAGGCCGAGGATAACGGCGATAAGCTGGATCATGATGGCAAGCGAAATGTTCTGCTTGATCTTTACGCAGCCGGACACCGCGCGCGACATGGCGGAAGCCTTGCCGTGAGTGATAAGGTAGGAGCGCGAGGTCTCCTCGGTGACGCTCTGCGCTTCCTTAAGCACATTGCCCAAGCCCGTGGGCAGCACCTTTATGCTGCGGTAAAACAGGTTGTAAAGCTTCGCCACCAGATCGTCGTTGATGTTGTAGTCTGTGGTGCGGATCAGGAAGCTGATACCGTTTGCCTCGGCGCGCTGCATCTCGCTTTTGAGCGCGGAGTCGGCGTGATATTTTGTAACAAGCATGGCGACCAGTCTGCCCGCGCGTGAAAGATAGGTTATCTGGCGGTCGTCCTGCGAATACTTTGCCTCGTAATCGGCTGCAGGAGTGCTGACGCTGTATTTTTCCATCAGCTGACGCGAGCCCACCAAAATACGCTCGCCGTTTATCCAGCCCACCAAGCCCAGCTCGTCCTCATAGAGCACGCTTTCGACCTCCGGCAAGGTCTCCTGAGTTTCGGTGACCACGGAGTCAAACGCGTTGGCTATCGGGTTTTGGGCTTCCTTTAATATGGCGATGCCGCACAGCAGCGACTCGTCAACATTGTAATCGTCAAAGGTCTTTATTCCCTCGAGCTCTATCGTATCCGCAGGGAACAGCTCGCCTGCGTCGATCATAACCGCGGTGCTGTCGCAGAACTGCTTTACGGACGGATAGCCTGCCAGCATTGCGCCGTATTCAAGCAGGTTTTTGCAGAGCCTGCGCACGGGCAGGTTGACCGCCAGCAGAGTTGCTACGGGTACGCCCAGAGCGGTTATCAGCGCCAGGGTGTTGACGGCGTCCGCCAAATTGAGCTTGACCACTCCGTACAAAACCGCTATGGCAAGCGCGGCTATGGTGGTGATGGGAGCCATGCGCGACGCCAGATCCTCGCTTGGGTCGGGAGCGTACGATATCTTTAGAAAGTTCGACGGGAACTTTGTTTTGTGCTGATACGCGATCAGCGTGTTGTCCGAGGGCGTTCCGCTCAGCATTTTGTTTGCTACGCTCTCGTTGTTATATATCTTGGCGGCGTACTTTTGCCCCTTTGAGGACACAAAGCGGAAGTTGTCCCTTACGCGGAGCAGCAGCATCAGCTTGCCGAGGTTGTTGGCAAAAAACGCCAGCAGAATAACGGCGCAGTAGTAATTGATGTTGAAGCCCGACATATCTCCCAAGCAGAAGAAGCTTACGACAGTCTGTACCACCGACACGACTCCTGCCACCGCTACGGCGGTGTCGGAATTGCCCTTGAACTTCATCAGAGGAGTCAGTCCGCTGAGCATCGCCACGCGGTTAAGCACGATCGACGAGCCTATCAGCAGGAAGTTGAACACAGCGTAAGCCGCCGGAGCGACCGGGATAACGGAAATGATGGCGTCGGGGAAAACGCGCACGATCAGGGTAAGGATGATCGAAACCGCCGCTATTATGCCCGAGATCAGGCTGCGGAAAAACAGCTTTTTGATATTGGAGCTGAGCTCGTATTTTATGCTTGCCTCGTCCTCCTCGCCCGTGTAATCCTCCACGGGCTTTGCCTTTTCCTTGGGGGTGTCGGTGTCGTCGGACTCGTCCTTTGAAAAGAAGCCGACCACCGCCGACAGGATCTTTTCCTGCGCGCTGCGGGTATCCTTTGGCTGCTCCTCTTCCTCGTTCTGCACGGGCTTTGGCTCCGGACGGATGACATGCGCCATGACAGACGGGTTTTTGGAGCGGATGTATTCCTCATACTGGCTTGCCACCGCCTCGGAAAAACGGCCTGCCTTTACGTTAAGGATATTTGAAGGCTCGTCCGGCTGATAAACGGGAACCTTTGAAATGACCTTTTCCGCCGATTTTGCCTCTTCGTCCTGACTTGCCAAAAGCTTTTTGTACCTTTGCTCGTTTTCTTCCCTGCGGCGTTTTTGCTCCTGCTCATACGCCTGCGTGTCCATGTCGATGTCTATGGAGCTGAAGCTTTCGATGGTGTCCGGATCACGGAAGGTGTCGATCTCGCCGATGACCTCGCCGGCAAAGCGGGTTCCCTCGGCGTATTCGGGCGACAGTGTGATGATTTTTTTCGGCTCGGGCTCGGGTACGGGCTGTTCCTCTGCAACAGCCTCCTCAGACGCTTCCTCCTCTGCCTGTTTGGGCACAGAGTTCTCCTCCCCGTTACCGTCCATCATCAGCTCGGTTTGCATCGTAGTGGCTGTTTTATCGCCCACTATTGCGTTTTCGCCGGTCGCCTTATCCTTTTTGTCCCTGCGGTCTTTTTTGTCTTTCTTGTTCTTCTCATCCTCAACCACCTGAAGCGGATCGGCATTGGTGAGACGCGGCTGCTGGTCGGCGTTGCTGAAAATATCCTCGACCTTTGGCTTGACGCGGTATTTTTCAGCGTTGAGCTTCATCTGCTCTATATCCGCCAAGTCGTGGCTTTCTTCCAGAATGCTCTGGATCTCCAACTCACGCAGTAAATCGTCGCGCTTTTCACGGTCTGACAAAGCTGACACTCCTTTCTTGTATGATGTTATTAGGCATAAGCTCTCAGCAACCAACCATTACTGATTATCCTTTATTACCTACCGTCCATTGCGCGGTACATCAAAATGCCCGCCGCAACCGACGCGTTAAGCGAATTGATTTTTCCCTTCATGGGCAGCGATACTATAACGTCGCATTTTTCGCGCACCAAACGGGAAATACCCTTGCCTTCGTTGCCGATGACGATGGCGCATGCTCCGCTAAAATCGCACTGACGGTAATCGGTGCCGTTCATGTCAGCGCCGTAAACCCACACGCCGCGGGATTTTAAGTCGTCGATGAGCGTAGGGATGTTTGTTACACGCGCCACACGCATATACTCGACCGCTCCGGCGGACGCCTTGCCGACAGTGTAACTGAGTCCGGCGCTGCGCCGCTTGGGTATGATCACCCCGTGTACGCCCGCGCACTCGGCGGTGCGGATGACCGCGCCTAAGTTGTGAGGATCCTCCACCTCGTCAAGCACAACGATAAACGGCGGCTCCTCCCTGCTCTGCGCGTAGGCAAAAATATCGTCAACGGTGCTGTAATCCCTGACGGCGGCAAACGCGATTATTCCCTGATGAGGCGCGCCTGAGCTGATGTAGTCCAGCTTTTGGCGGTCTACCTCCTTAACGGGGATCTGCCTGTCGCGCGCCTTGGCAAGGATCCCTACCACGGCGCCGCTTTTTTCTCCGCGGGCTATCAGGATGCGGTCAACAGGCCGTCCGCTGCGTATCGCCTCGCTTACGGGATTTCGCCCCGCTATGATGTCGGAATGGTTTTCAAACTTGTCCTTTGTCATGGTATCCTCTCCGATAACACTCTTTATCTTTATAGTATAACATAACTTTTGCAATAATGGTAGGCTTTTCGGCAATTTTTTTACCTAACAAATGACAAATATCCGTTCAGCGCAGAACATCGGCGCCGAAGTCGTAGCCAAGCGGTGGGATCCCGTACTGACCCGAGATTTTGTCGGCGAACAAAGCGTTTTGCGGCGGAAACGGAGTAAAGCAAAAGTAAAATGCGAGCATCAAAAACAAGGCGCACAGCGCAATGGGAAAGACCGCTTCCAAATCCAAAGTGCCTCGGTTGAGCGCAAACGATACGGCAGAGGCTGCGGCCACAGACAAAACGGAACACAACGGCTCCGGAAGCTCAGGCAGGCTCAGCCCGAGATACACGCCGAGCAGCACGCCGAGCGCGGCGGCTTTTGAAACGGCAAGGCGGCGCATTCCGCCGCCGAGACAAAGCAGCTCCAACAGCGACCACGCAAGATATGGCAGGAACAGAGTTTTTGCAAATTCCCACGGGCTGTTATTAACGCTGCCGAACAAAACTCCCGACAGGCCGTAGCCCGAAAGCGCGTACAGGCGGCGCATAAAAAAGCAGCCTGCCGCTGTAAAAAACAACCCGGCGATTTCGAGCAGCCAAAACTTTTTGTGCAAAATATCCCCTCCGAAAACGGTGACAAAAATGTTTTATTTTTCTATGGAAAAATACGCCGTTGTTTTATTTTCCTTCACAGAATTTATACAATTTGTAAATTTCTTTTTCATCATATTAATGTGGAAAACTATGTTGAAAGTGTTAACACACAAGTTTTAAAAACGTGATTTTACTTAAATATTTCCATACAAAAGGAAAATGCGCAGAGTTTTTCATATTTTCCACATAGTTATCAACATGCGATAAAGGAAAAATGCGATTACAAGCTGTATAAATCCACTGTCAACACAGTTACAGGAAAAATAAAAAATTCATTTTGTACACTCGCAAAAAAATCATCACTAATTCTTACAATTTCATTACAAAATCATCCGAAAAACAGCCTCACGGTGACCACGCTGACCGCAAACGCCGTAACATCCGCCGCCACAGCCGCAACCAAAGTATGGCGGATATGCTTTACGCCGACGCTGCCGTAGTACATAGCCACGGCGTAAAAGGTGGTTTCGCTGGAACCCGCCAAAACCGAGGCGACCCTGCCGGCAAAGCTGTCGGGTCCGCATTCGTCAAACACCGACAACAGCAGCGCGCTTGCTCCGCTGCCGGACACAGGACGAAGCAGCGCCATAGGCACGACCTCCTTTGGGAAACCGAGCGCGTCCGCCGCAGGCTGCAGCAAATTACACAGCGCTTCTACCGCGCCGCCCGATTGAAGCAGCTTGACCGCGAACACCAGCCCCATTACCGTGGGCGCTATTCGGTACAGTGTGACCAGTCCCTCGCGCGCACCCTGCAAAAAACAATCGAAAACCGGCACGCGCCGCACCAAGCCGAACACCACTATCAGCGCCGCAAACGCCGGCATCGCAAATCCCATGTAACTCTCCCCCTTCTTATCCGGTTAAGCCCGAGGGCGATGACCAGCGCGACCGCAAGCGCGCACGCCGAGCTTATCCATACCGGAACAAGTATTTCAAACGGCGCTTTGCTGCCCTTGCTCTGCCTCAGGGTGCCGAGCATAGTGGGCAGCAGCTGCATGGACGCTGTGTTCATCACAACAAACACTATCATAGCGTCGCCGGCGGTGTCACTGCCGCCGTTTATCAGGCTGAGCTCGCGCATCGCCTTTAACCCAAACGGCGTGGCGGTGTTGCCCAAGCCGAGCAGGTTTGCGCTGACGTTCATTGTAATGCTGCCGAACGCCTCGCTGTTTTTGTCGAGTCCGGGAAACAGCAGCCCGAGCAAAGGCGCAAAAATCCGAGCCAAAATCCGCGTGAATCCGCTTTCCTGAGCGATCCTCATGATGCCCGACCACAGGCACATCACCCCTGCCATGGTCAAAAGCAGCTCCACCGCAGCCGCGCCGCTGTTTACTACCGCGTCGGACAACTCCCGTGTGTTGCCGAAAACAACCGCGCACAGTACCGCGACCGCGACAAGCGCACTCCAAATATAGTTGAGCATGGTACCTCCGATCGCTATAAATAATCTTATTTGACAATTATTGACAAACTGACCAATAAATGGTATAATGCAGACAAAATCCGGCAAAGGAGGATTTCTATGATTTTTACAAACTTTAAAGAGATCGACAAGGCAGGCAGGATCGTTATATCAAAGGACATCCGCCGCCACCTGAACATAAATCCCGGCGACATTTTGCAGATAAATGCCGACGAACACAGCATCACCATTCAAAAAGCCGAGGAAAAGTGCGTGTTCTGCAACGCAACAGAGCAGCTGACGGAATTTAAGGGCAAGTACATCTGCGCCGGCTGCCTTGCCAGGCTGAAACATTAATGTATACAGGCGGCAAAGCAAAAATATGAGTAAGCAGAAAAAAATAACCGTTTTTCTTACCGACGTCAGGCAAATCAAGCCGCGCCATTTTGAGCTGATAAGCCCCGAACGCGCCGAAAAAACTCGGCGGTTCAGGATGCCCGACGACCAAAAGCGCAGCGTCGCCGCAGGTATGCTGCTGCAAAGGCTGCTGCCCGGAGCTGAGATAATAACCAACGAATACGGCAAACCAAAGGCAAAGGGAGATATTCAGTTCAACCTGACTCACAGCGGACGCTACGCCGCCATCGCGCTTGGCGGCTGCGAGGTCGGCGTTGATCTGGAGGCGGTGCGCCCCGTCAACACCCTGCGCATGGGCAAGGTAGTGTTCTGTGAGCGCGAGATGGAGCTGCTGCGCAAATCCTCCGATCGCTTGGGCTGCTTTTTTGATTTGTGGACAAAAAAAGAAGCCCTGCTCAAATGCATGGGCAGGGGGTTCCACCGCAGCGCAAAAAGCGTGGACGTAAGCGGCGACCGCTTCGACGAGGACGGGGTGACATATTATTTTAAAACCTACCGCTTTGCCGACTACACCCTGTCGGCCTGCGCGGTAAAAAACGATTTTGCGCGGTATACAGAAAGAATACATATATAACAGAGCCTGAGACTGATCACAGCCTCAGGCTTTGTTTGTTTGAGAATCTTTGTCTTTTGATTTTATGATGGTTAAATTTTACGCAAGCGTGGGAAAGGCTCCTTTTTGAAAGGAGCTGTCGCGCC
>CAMHCD010000029.1 GCA_946183545.1 uncultured Clostridia bacterium | reverse complement strand
TATTGCGGAAAATAGACCGCAAAGATTGTCTGCTTTTTATTAGGTATTAGTATTACATTCAAGAGGTCAGCGGTTGATCGTTTATACTCCGACAATGCGAAAACCCTGTCGATAAACTCGACAGGATTTTTGCTTTGTATTATTCATTTGTTACTTACCGATTGAAATCAGCACAAGCGCTGAGAAAACTCAGGAGGGTCACTATGCTTTTTTCAAAAAACACCGTCACATCATTCAAAAGTCTTACGCTTACTTTAAGCGGAATGCGTTGCATTGACGAATACGAGATCATCTGCAACGGCAAGGAATCCGACGTGGCGTATTACACGCGCTTTTACACTAAAAACGAGGACGAACGCTGTCTTAACAAGCGCGCTACTCACCCCACCGAGGCGATAATAAAGCTGTTCAACGAATGCAGGCTGCTGAGCTGGAACGGATTCCGCGGACGCAACCCCATTGGCGTACGGGACGGCTATATGTTTGTTCTCAAGGCAGAGGTAAACGACGGTCTAATGATTCGCGCCGAGGGCTCAAACAATTATCCAAAGCATTACCGCACGCTTACATACGCGATCAGAGACATGCTTAACGGTGCCTCGGAATAAAACAGACCGTCTCCCAAAATCAATACTCCGTCTTTACGGAATCGACCTTATATTTTCTTTTAAACTCCTCCAGATCCTGCTGTGAGCGGATGAGCATAACTTCCTTAAACTGTCCGCTCTGCCTGTCCTTGAATCCGGCTACGCGTTCGCCCGTACATATCGAGCTTCGGACAACCGCCGTTTGAGTTTTTGGGTCAAAGGGCTCTGTATCAAAGCCGGTCTTACGGATATTAAAACGTTCAAACAGTTTTTTGCGCATTTTTTCCTCCGTTTATTTTAAATGCTAAACCAAGTTTAACATGCAAACTTATACTTGTCAATCAAATCAATGCTTGACAAACGTACATTGCTGTATTATAATACAAGCATTAAACACAACGAGGCTATTATGAACGCTATTTATAACACCAACAACAATTTCAGCTTTTTCTTTAGCTTTACCGCGTTTACCAGCGGTAGGGTTGATTTGCTATGCTGAATTTGTGAAGTGTAAAATCGTTTTCACATCGGGTGTGGCACATCAACCGTGTCACACCCGATTTTTATTTTACCAAATTTTAAAGGAGTAATGCACAATGATCATCGTATTAAAACCATCAACACCACCCGAACAAATACAGCTTTTCACCGACAAGCTCTGCACTGATTATGAGGTCAAGGTCAACCGCTGGGACGGTGTCCATTCTACCGTTTTGGGTCTTATAGGCGACACCCACACCGTGGATATCGAGTACATCGACGCCCAGGATATCGTAGAGAGCGTCAAGCGTGTCCAGGAGCCGTACAAAAAAGCCAACCGCAAGTTTCATCCGGAAAACACTGTGGTTAAAATCAACGACAACGTAAGCATTGGCGACGGCAGTCTGCATATCATGGCAGGTCCGTGCTCGGTCGAAAGCGAGGAGCAGATCACAGCCATTGCCAAATCCGTCGCAAAATCCGGCGCTACCCTGCTGCGAGGCGGCGCATTCAAGCCCAGAACCTCGCCCTACGCGTTCCAAGGGCTAAAGTCCGAGGGACTCGATCTGCTTAAAATAGCGCGCAAGGAAACCGGTCTGCCTATAGTATCCGAGATCATGCGTACAGAGCATATCGACATGTTCGAGAACGTTGACATAATTCAAGTAGGCGCGCGCAATATGCAAAACTTTGATTTGCTTCGTGAGCTCGGCAAAACCGACAAGCCTATTCTGTTAAAACGCGGACTGTCAGCCACCATTGAAGAATGGCTGATGAGCGCCGAATACATCATGGCAGGCGGCAACGACAACGTTATCCTGTGTGAGCGCGGCATACGCACCTATGAAACCTACACCCGCAACACACTGGACATTTCAGCGATCCCCATTATCAAGAAGCTGTCGCACCTCCCCGTGGTAGTCGATCCCAGTCACGCCTCCGGCAAGAGCTGGCTTGTTGAGCCACTCGCCATGGCAGCCGTAGCCGCAGGAGCCGACGGACTTATCATTGAAGTCCACAACGACCCGCCTCACGCGCTGTCGGACGGAGCACAGTCGCTTACTCCAAAGCAGTTTGACAAAACGGCAAAGAAGATCCTCGCGTTAAAGCAGGCGTTATCATGATTCCGGCATAATCTGAACAAGGATAATAAAACAAAGGGCTTAGCTCAAAATCTCAGTTAAGAGAATTGCTAAGCCCTTATTATCAATCCTTTTTGCCGTCAGGCTTTTCCGGAGGAGTACCGCCGTCGCCGGGAGCGCCGCCTCCGTTGCCGCCTGTGGAAACGACCTCGATCGCCTCTCCCTGTGAGCTTGTACCTGAGGTGTACTCCTTGCCGTTGACGTACAGCTTGTGACCGTTGAGGTCAATGCTGTCCGCGTCGCAGCTAAGCGAGGTGATATAGCTGTCTCCGCTGAGCGTCCACTTTGCGCCGCCGCTGAGGTCAACATAAACCTCGCCTGCCTGAGCGCTGCTGTTTATCGCTCCGTTGAAAACGGATTTGTCGGAAAGATACAGGTTGAGGTGAGACACCTCGTCCACCAGCATATCGCCGTTTATCGTTTGCTGCTTGGCGTTTAGGGTGACCTGACCGCCGTTGCTGCCTTCATTTCCCCAGCCGGCTGCCGCAGCGCGGAGGAACAAACCGTTTTCATCGTTGTTGGTTATGTTCGCGTTAGTCAGACTGATCGTGGTAGCGGTGTTATTGACAAAGAAAACATCTCCGTTCGCGTTTGTCAGATTGCCGCCGTTCATAGTAAACGAGGACTGACCCTCGGCGGCGTCACCGGACATTGACTGATAAATCATTACCGCCTGATACCATTCGGATTTGTCGCTGTTTTTTGTGTTATTGTCGGCTGTGAGGTCAACGTTGTTTAGCGTAACGGAGTTTTTGCCCTCCACCACAACGCCTTGCGAGGCGGTGGAAACCATCTCGGCATCGCTGACAGTGATATCCGCTGTAGAGTAGATAACGGGCGAGCCCTTGCCGCCGGTAGTATAGCTGCCTCCCGTAACATTTACAGTGCCGCCGCCACGGTCGGAGCGTATCGCCGCCGAGGAGTTGCCCGAGGTTTCTATCGTAAGGTTTTCGGCGTTCATCGTGCCGCCTCCCGTTGTCATCAAGCCTCCGGAACAATTACCGGTGGTATTGATATAGGAATCGGAAATGTTCACCGTAGTACCCTCTCCGTAGCTGAACACCGCGTTTGCGTGGGTGCCGTCTGTCTTGACGACCATGTCGCTGAGGTTAAGAGTTCCGCCATTGGTTGCGAATATCGCAGAATTATCGCCGTAGAAGTCAGCCTCATCGCCGCTGTTGCTGTCGCCCGTTTTGCTTACGAGCGTATTGGAATAATCCGCAGACTCGCCGTCCGCCGTGATCGCATGACCGCCGTCATCACCGTTGACTATTGTATCCTTGACTGTTATGTCGCCCTCGGCAAGCTTTTTGGACCGCGCCGCGGCAGTTGTCGCCTGCACCGTGGTTGCCTGAGCGGAATCAGGGGTAGCTGCCTGAGACGCGGAGGACTGTTCGTTACCACAGCCGCTTACGGAAAACACCACTGCCGCCGCAAGAAGGGCAATAAGAATAAGGTTAGTTTTATATCGTTTCTGTTTCATATCGTATGCCTCCTTTTGCTTTGTTGTCCGTATTATGACATACAAAACTTAAAAAACACTTAAAACGAAAAATAAAAATCACAGCAGACTCTGTATATGACTTAGAAAACGGTATCACAATTCAGGGCTGTATTTGTTATAAAAACATTGACAAAACACCGATTCGGTGAGATAATAGGTAGGTATATATAACACACGAATAAAGGAGCGATTTGATGGCACAAGAGATGGCGAAGCGCTATACGCCTTCCGAATTTGAAGACAAGATCTACGACTTTTGGATGAAGGGCAATTACTTTCATGCAGAAGCCGACAAGGATAAAAAACCGTATACTATAGTTATGCCGCCGCCCAACATCACAGGCCAGCTGCATATCGGTCACGCGCTGGACGAAACTCTGCAGGATATTTTGATCCGCTGGAAGCGCATGTCCGGCTACTGCGCTCTGTGGCTGCCCGGCACCGACCACGCGTCGATCGCCACCGAAGCAAAGATCGTTGAGGCAATGCGCAAGGAGGGTATTTCCAAGGACGATTTGGGACGTGAAAAGTTCCTTGAACGTGCCTGGGAATGGAAGCGCGAATACGGCGGACGTATTACCCGTCAGCTCCGCAAGCTCGGCGTTAGCTGCGACTGGGAGCGCGAGCGCTTTACAATGGACGAGGGCTGCTCGGACGCGGTCAAGGAAGTATTTGTTAAGCTGTACAACGAAGGAAAAATCTACCGCGGCAACCGCATGGTAAACTGGTGTCCGCACTGCAACACCTCTATTTCCGACGCAGAGGTCGAGTACGAGGAGCAGCAGGGTCACTTCTGGCATATTCTCTACAAGGTAAAGGAAACGGGCGAGATGCTGGAAATCGCAACCACCCGTCCCGAAACCATGCTGGGAGATACCGCCGTGGCGATCAACAAAGCAGACGAGCGCTACAAGCACCTGCACGGCTGCCATGTTATCCTTCCCCTTATCAATAAGGAGATCCCCATAGTATGCGACGACCACGCCGACATGGAAAAGGGTACCGGCGTTGTTAAAATCACTCCGGCTCACGACCCCAACGACTACGAGGTCGGTCAGCGCTGCAACCTGCCTATCGTTCGCGTATTCACCTATGACGGCAAAATGACCGGCGCAGAAGACGTAGCGGAGTACGAGGCGCTCAAGGCTAAGGGCAACCTTGCCGAAAACGAGCCCGAGGTTTTGGACTGCGGCAAATACGCCGGCATGACCACCGCCGAGGCACGCGACGCGGTTGTTGCCGATTTGGAAGCGCTGGGCATCTTAAAGGAAGTCAAGGCGCACACCCACGACGTAGGCACCTGCTACCGCTGCCACACCACCATTGAGCCGATGGTCAGCAAGCAGTGGTTCGTAAAGATGGAACCGCTCGCAAAGCCCGCCATCAAAGCGGTCAAGGACGGTCAAACCAAGTTTATTCCCGAACGTTTTGAAAAAATCTACTTCCACTGGATGGAAAACATAAAGGACTGGTGTATCTCTCGTCAGCTGTGGTGGGGTCATCGTATACCTGCCTACTACTGCGACAGCTGCGGCGAGGTCACCGTAGCCAAGGACATGCCCGAAAAGTGCTGTCACTGCGGCTGCGAGAGCTTGACGCAGGACGACAACACGCTGGACACCTGGTTCAGCTCCGCGCTGTGGCCTTTCTCCACACTGGGCTGGCCTAACGACACCGACGACCTGCGTTACTTCTACCCCACCTCCACCCTGGTAACGGGTTATGATATCATCTTCTTCTGGGTCGCCAGAATGATCTTCTCCGCCTTGGAGCATACCGGCAAAGCACCGTTTGACACCGTGTTCATCCACGGCATCGTTCGTGACGAGCAGGGCAGAAAGATGTCAAAGTCACTCGGCAACGGAGTTGACCCGCTCGAGGTAATCGAGAAGTACGGCGCAGACGCGCTGCGCTTCCTGCTGGTGACGGGCAACTCCCCGGGCAACGACATCCGTTACTCCGAAAAGCGCATTGAGGCTTGCTCCGGCTTTGCAAACAAGCTTTGGAACGCTTCGCGCTATGTTCACATGAACATTGACGACTACGACGTAAAGAACGAGCTGCCCTCCGACCTGACGACCGAGGACAAGTGGATACTCTCCACCCTCAACACGGTCGCCAAGGAGGTCAACGAGAACTTAGATAAGTTTGAGCTCGGCATTGCGGTACAAAAGGTTTACGAGTTTATTTGGGACTGCTACTGCGACTGGTACATCGAGCTTGTTAAGGCGCGCCTCCAAAGCGAGGGCGAGGACGCGCAGAACGCCCGTCAGGTACTCCTGTATGTGCTCGATCAGATCCTCAGAATGCTGCACCCGTTTATGCCGTACATCACCGAGGAGATCTGGCAGACTATCCCCCACGAGGGCGAAACCGTTATGCTCAGCGAGTATCCGCACTTCCGCGAGGAGCTTGACTTCCCCGAGGCCGCAGCCGAAATGCGCCGCATTATGGACGCTATCCGCGCCATCCGTAACCGCAGAAGCGAGATGAACGTACCTCCGTCACGCAAGGCAAAGGTTTATGTTGCAACCAAGTTTCCCGAGACCTTTACAAACGGCTGCGCGTTTATCGAGAAGCTCGCCTCAGCCAGCGAGGTAGAGGTCGGTGCCGGATTTGAGATAGAAGGCGCTGTGACCGTTGTCACTGCCGACGCTAAGATCTACATCCCAATGGACGAGCTGGTCGACAAGACCGCCGAGCTCGCCCGCCTGAACAAGGAGCTGAACCAAGTTCAAAAGTTCCTTGCACAGAGCGAGAGCAAGCTGAACAATCAGGGCTTTGTATCCAAAGCGCCCGCCGCCGTTATCGAAAAGGTAAAGGCGCAGGCGGAAAAGGAACGTGAGAAGATAGCGCTTATCAAAGCCGCGATCGACGCATTGAAATAATACAACAGGGCGTGCCGCTGAGCGCGCCCTTTTTTGTAAAGAAGGGTTTATGATGTTCTTTAAAAAACGCAAAAACTTAGACGCCTCGATTCTGCTTGACTTGCGGCAATACATCGAGCTCACGGAAAAGGGCGGGGACGCGTGTGCTGTTTGCAAAGCGCCAAGCGTAGCGCCGAAAAAAGCCTCATCTCCGTCAGCGGGCGCAACACCGCCGATGTACGCTCCGCATGTGGCTCATCCCCGTCAAAAGAAGCCCCTCAGCCAAGCTTTTGACGCACATGAGGACTTTGCTCCGGGCGCCGCGCCGCCACAAGCCTACGGCTCGCTTATCGACGAGCTGAACATGATTGACGAAAGCTTTGCGCAAATGCTGTTCCGCAAGATCGACGAAAAAGGAATGACCGACGCCCAGTGCTACAAAAAGGCAGGACGCGACCGCAAGCTGTTTTCCAAGATACGCAGCAACCCCGATTACCGTCCCGGCAAGGCGACTGCTGTAGCCTTCGCCGTAGCGCTGGAGCTGGATCTGTCAGAAACAGAAGAACTGCTGCGCAAGGCGGGCTTTGCCCTCTCGCACAGCAGTAAGTTTGACATTATTATTGAATTTTTTATCACGCGCCGCATATACGACATTTATCAAATCAACGAGGCGCTGTATGAGTTCGACCAAGCCACTATTTGACCATCTCGTAATACACGCTGAGGAAAAGCTCGTAAAACTCCTTTTCCTTATACTCAAATTCGGCGTGATCGCCCTTGATCTCGGCTTCACCTTCAATGGACTTCATCTCGGTTTTCGGTGAACCTCCCGTGAGTATCTCCTTTGAAAGATAAGTGATTTTGGACGGGTTCAAGTTGGTGACCGAATATGAAGAAGATGCGTTAAACAGGTTTATTGGAACGGACATATCCTTTTTCGTCGCCTTAAACAGATCCGACATAAAGGCGGAGGCATATACCTTCTGGCGCTCGTTACGCTTCAGGTTGCCCTCTGCCGTTTCTCTTTCACGCGCACGCACAAAACGTTCCGCCTGTTTTCCCATAAGGTGATAGCTATGCCCCTGAACAAAGCTCTCGATGGTTTCGGGTGATACTACGTCAACGCCGCCGATGCTGTCGTTTATGGGAACGATACCTTCGATATCCATGGCATAATATGTTTTGACAGGCATGTTATAAAACAATCGTTCCACAGCTATTACGGTGTTTTCGCAGCTCTTTTCCTTACCGTCGCCATACGCGTACGCAAGACAGATCTGCTGACGCTTGGTGCTGGTATATACGCCGCTCGGCGTGTATACGGGAACATCCGTCATCAAGTCACGCGGAATATTAATCATAGTGATTTTGTTGTATTTGGTATCAAACGCCACCATTATGATAACGTCCGCCTGACCCTGGCTGCCGTATTCGCTGACCTCTTCCATGTCACGCTTGTCCACGCCCATCAAAAGCATATTTGCGATGTTTTCGTTTAGCTTATAGGTGTGACCGTTATAAACGACATATCTGCCGCCGTCATCGATCTGTACATAATCCGGCGCGGTAAGATGGAAATCATCCGACAGCATTTCGTTTTGTCCCTTATAGAGCATGAGCGCAAAAATACTGACTGTCAGCAGTATACCTGCCAACAAACCGGCTGTGACACCGATAATGATCTTTTTCCTTTTTTTGCGCTTGCGGTACTTGCTCCGACGTACTCTCTTTATTGCGCCTGAGCTGCCTTCGGACTGATGATGGTGATGGTGCTTTTTTTTGTGACTGCGCGGCTTTAGGAAAATAAAGTCCCCTACCTCGTCGCGAACGGTCAGCTCGTCCTTTTGTACATTGGTTTTTTCCTTCGGTACACGAACGTCCTCTTTGACCTCATTCGTCTTTTCACGATCCGTGGGCGTCTTTTCCTCCGGTATACGAACATCCTCGCGGACGTCACTTGATTTTTCACGCTCCGTGTGCGTCCTCTTTTTCGGTGCGCTGACGTACTGGTTGTCGTAATGTGATTGATGGTGCGAATGATGTGAATGATGTGATTTTTTCCGCTTCTTGCGGGAGCTCGATTTCGTTGAATAAACGTACTCCTGCTCCTCATCTAAGGAATCCTTCTGTTTTACCGGTGTACTTTCCTCCGGTACGGCAGTATCCTCGGAAACGGAATTATTTTCATTTGCGTTTGTGAGCCCCTGCTCACTCGGTGTGTTCATCTCTTACAAGAACCCCCTGAACCAGATAACGGCCTGAACCGCTGTTAAGACATGTGCTGAGCACAAGCATTTTGCTGTCAAGATTAAGCTCGATTCCGTCACGCACGTTTTTGATTGTAGAGTGCGGATTTTTTGTCATTTCGAGCCAATCCTCAAATACTTTGTCGTCGGTAAAATCAAATGAATTCATAATATGCCTGTTATCATAGGCAAAGGCTGACACGACCTGATAAACCAGTTTTCGGTTTTCGCCGTAAACATAGATGTACGGATGCGAATCAAAAAACGACGCGCCCGAAAAATAATGCAGATTGGCAAACATCGCTCCGCTCGCCATATTATGACCATACAATACCGTAACTCTGTCCGACCAGTCCTTTTTATTGCAGACTTGGGAGTAGATAGCTCCCGGGAAGCTGTAGTTTTTATACACATCATGGTCAAGATAGAAATTATCGTCTGTGCTGCTTTGCAGTACGGGATAGTTGATGTTGGTGTCGGGAATATAGATCCACGCGTAAATATCGGAATTCTGTTTTCTTAGCTCATCAAAGGTAACCGGACTGTCGATGCTCTTGACCTTGACCGACACCGTATGCTCCACCTGCTCGGGAGAGGTAGTTTCGCTCTGATTTGCAATATTGCCCGTATAGTCCTCGGGATTATCAATAGGGATCGTACCCGTTGTTTCCGTGACCGCGTTCGCGTAAGAGGACGCTATATCCTTATATTCCTCCTCGGCGTTTTTGTTATTGATCATTCCGTAAATCAAATAACCTACAGCGCCTGCAAACGCAAGTGCAAACACAACGATAATAGAAATCAATATTATATTTTTCTTATTTTTCATCAATATCACCTCGTATTAGTAAATGGTATTGCAGAGAAAACAGATTACGCGGAATGACTCAATGAAAAAAGCCTCTGCATAGCAGAGGCCGTTACTCTGAAATATAATTACTTGGACTTCTTAGAAGTCTTCGCAAGAGCCACTGCCGCACTGCCGCCAGCGAGTACGGAAATACCGATGATCGCATATGCAGTTGCGTCTCCCGAACCGGTCTTGGGCGAATACGGATCTGTATTTTTGGTTACAGGACTTGTCGTATCGGGCACTGTTGTTGCCTCGGGGCTTTCAACACTTGCAGCAAAAGCCGGAACAGCAGAAAGAGCCATCAAAACAACAGCCGCAACAGCAATAATTAACTTTTTCATAATAAAAATCCTCCTCTATACAAATCGCTCTCCCTTTGGATACGGAAAGCACAGTGTTTAAAAATCATATTAAGATTATAACACACTTCGTTAAAAATGTAAAGAACAAATTTTTATGAATCTTGTAAAAAAATAAAAAAATAACAGCCGGCATATCGGCATGTTATCCAAATACATCTATTACTGCGGCTTGGTATTGCAATAAATCGGAAAAAACGGTATAATAAAACATACCAACTTACTAAGAAAGGGTTTTGAATATGAACGTTTCACAACTGCAGCAAAAAATCATGGAGCTGAAACAGGAAAAAGACGTTTGCGTTTTGGCGCACAGCTACGTTGCGCATGAGATCTGCGAGATAGCCGACTTTACCGGTGACAGCTACAAGCTAAGCGTTGACGCCTCCAAGGTGGCAAACAAGACGATAATCATGTGCGGCGTACGGTTTATGGCGGAGACCTGCAAGATCCTTTCTCCGGACAAGACCGTCTATCTTGCTCAACCTATCGCAGGCTGCGCCATGGCTGACCAGATGGACAAAGAAATGATCTCCAAGGTCAAGGAGCAGTATCCGAACCATACGGTCGTAGCGTACATCAACACAACCGCCGCGCTTAAAACCATTTGTGACGTATGCGTTACCAGTTCCTCGGCAGTAAGCATCGTCAACAAGATCCCGAACAAAGATATCCTCTTTATTCCCGACTGCAATCTGGGCAGCTATGTTGCGCAGCAGTGTCCCGATAAGAACATCACCCTGCTCGACGGCGGATGTCCTATCCACGCGAGCGTAACTGCTGAGGAAGCCCGGCAGATGAAGGAGCGCTATCCCGAAGCGGAACTTTTGGTTCACCCCGAATGCGTGCCTGCCGTAAGCGCTATGGCGGACTATATCGGTTCGACCTCCGGCATCATCAACTACGCCGTGAACTCGGACAAAAAGGAGTTCATTATCGGCACGGAAATAAGCATAGCGGAGCATTTGCAGTATCTTTGCCCCGACAAGACCTTCCGTCTGCTTTCGTTAAAGCTGATTTGCCCCGATATGAAATCCACCACACTTTATGACGTTTACAACTGTCTTTGCGGCAAGGGCGGCGAGAAAATAATACTGAGCGATCAGACGATTGCTGACGCTAAAAAATGTATTGACGAGATGATTCGACTTGGCGACTGAAAAACAAAAAGCATTAATAGCAATGAGCGGCGGCGTTGACAGCTCGATCGCCGCCTACTTATGCAAGGAGCAGGGATATGACTGCACGGGCATAACCCTTAAGCTGTTTGATAACGATGACATAAGCGAGCCGCGCGACAAGACCTGCTGTTCTGCTGACGATATCGAGGACGCGCGGTCGGTATGCCGCAGGCTTGATATGCCCTACTATGTTTTCAACTTTAAGGACGGCTTCCGCGAAACGGTGATCTCCCGTTTTATTCGCGCCTATGAGACCGGATGCACACCCAATCCCTGTATAGACTGCAACCGCTTTATCAAGTTTGAAAAGCTGATGAACCGCGCAGATGAGCTCGGATTTGACAAGGTGGTGACCGGACACTACGCGAAGATCCGATTTGACGAAAAAAGCGGCAGATATCTTTTGCTGAAAGCCACCGATTTAAGCAAGGATCAAAGTTACGTGCTCTATTCGCTGACGCAACACCAGCTTTCACGCGTGCTGTTTCCTTTGGGCGGCATGAGCAAGCCTGAGGTACGCGAGCTTGCCGAAAGCCTGAATTTTATCAACGCCGGTAAGCATGACAGTCAGGATATCTGCTTTGTACCCGACGGCGACTATGCGGCGTTTATTGAACGCTATACGGGAAAAGCTTATCCCAACGGCAGCTTTGTTGACGAAGACGGAAACGTTCTGGGCGAGCACAAGGGAATTATCCGATACACTATCGGACAGCGCAAGGGGCTTGGCTTGGCTCTTCCCTGCCCTATGTATGTCAAGGAAAAGAATTTGGAGGAAAACAAGGTGGTGCTCTGCAAAAACGATGGATTGTTCTCCCGCGAGCTGTTTGCCACCGATATCAACTTGATAAGCGTTCCCAAAATCGAAGAGCCTATGCGCATAAAAGCACGCGTCCGCTACAACCAAAGCGAGCAGCCTGCCACAGTTACCCAGCCGGACTCCAACATCCTGCACGTGGTATTTGACGAACCGCAGAGAGCGATTTCCAAGGGACAGGCGGTAGTGCTGTACGAAGGCGACACGGTAGTCGGCGGCGGAACCATTATATAACATTGTTTCACTCATATTTTAACAGCCTATAGAGTTTTAAAAAACGCGCTTTATAGGCTTTAATTATTTTAAAGAAAAATACAGCGATTTTTTTAAAAAATAGTGTGACATTCTGGTACCCCCTCTTGAAAAATCCTTAAAATAATAAGACAATAATAGTAATTAATACTCAGTACGGGGACCGTAATTAAAACCGACCGGTTTCCAAAAACGAATGAATAATATACTTTCTATAAGCACATAAAATATTGGATTAAGGGGGCATGAGGATTTGAAATACTATACTCCGATATCGATCCTGGTATGGCTTGCACTGATTGTTCTCGGTATTCTTGTAAAAGAGAATGACCGAATCGCAAAAAAGCAAAAGACAATTCTGTATTTTACATATATTGTTGTTGCATTAGCTGCTTTCGCGGAATGGCTTGGCGTTCAATTGAACGGAAACACTGATTGTCCGCCGTGGGTTTTAATAATTGTCAAGCTGTTCGATTATTGTTTGACTCCGATAGCAGGCGGCGCGATCATTCTTCAGTTTACCACGAACAGTATATGGAGAAAGGTTATTTTTGCGCTTATTTCCTTCAATACGCTGTACCAAATAATATCGTGTTTTACCGGATGGATGCTCGTGATAGACTCGGATAATCATTATTCACACGGTCCGGGATATATCGTTTATATCATCGTATACATGCTGATCGTTGTCTTTGCGTTTTTTGAGTTCGGTATATACGGAAATAATTTCCGCAGACAAAATCGCACTTCTCTGTTTTCGATAGCATTTTTCTGTGCGGTTGGTATAGTCATGCAGGAATTGTTGGGCAGTGAGGTAAGGACTGCGTATATTACCCTTACGATCGGATTAACAATGCTGTTCATCCATTACTCTGAGTTTTCTCAGCTGGCTTCGGACGACAGGATAAACGAACAGATGATCAGGATCTCGGAAGATGCGCTTACCGGTATTTCCAGCCGATACGCTTACACTGCAGCAATGAGAGAACTGGCGGCGCTTCCGTCGTTACCTCAGGATCTTATAGCTTTTTCCATCGACATCAACGGTCTTAAAAACGTAAACGACAACCTCGGACATAACGCCGGTGACGAACTGATTTGCGGAGCTGCCGATTGTATTTCATCTGTGTTCGGCGAGTACGGAGATTGCTACAGAACCGGCGGAGACGAATTTATTGTTCTGATCAGAAATAACGAAGATATGATCCCCACGCTGGAATCAAAGCTGAAACAGGCTGCGGCTGACTGGCACGGAAAGAAAGTAGCTTCGCTGTCGTTGTCCGTCGGAAGCGCGGCAGTTGTAGGCAGACCGAAGCTGACAGCCGAAAGATTAGTTGCTATAGCGGATCGCGAAATGTACAAGGAAAAGAACGAATACTACATAAAGAACGGATTAGCGCCGAGAACGCGCTGAATAACAACTACATTAACGTAGCGGTCACCTTTGGGTGGCCGCTTTTGTATTATACTAATACCTAATAAAAAGTAGACAATCTTTGCGGTCTATTTTCCGCAATACTGCGTTGTCGTCCTTGCAAGGCGCCAGCCTTGCTGCGTTCTTCGCCTTGTCTTGCGAAAAATATCCTCGCAAAATATAAGTCTAATTTCTATCAGGAATTAGTATTAAAAGTAAAACGGACAGTCTGAGCTGTCCGTTTTACAAAGGAGGCACCGTCTTACGCTGAAGCATTAATAACAGCGTAAAGACTGTCCGTTATTTTTATTGATAAAATATCCTTGCGTTTATTAGGGTAAGCTGTTAACTTAAGTGATAATAAGCTTGGAATCCACCGTTTACAGCGCTTACGATGATAATGATTATAGAAGCAACCAGACCGATAGCACTCAAAACGATACCGGCAATAGCCATTCCGTTTTGTTCTTTCTTCTTATTGAGTGATACTATACCGAAAATGACGCCGGGGATCGACAATACAACGCCGCAGCAGACGAGTGATAAAATACCTAATACCAAAGAAGTTACCGCAAAACCCTTAGCGGTTTTCTCGTTGGGATCTATCTCAGGCTGAACAGGGGGAGTATATTGATTCGGCTGCTGATAGGTCGGCTGCTGAACCGGCTGCTGATACGACTGCTGATAGCTGTTATTCTGCTGTTCGTTGGACTGAACCTGCGGTAAAGGCGTTCCACAGGACTTACAAAACTTGCCACCGTCATTAGGTGCGCCACAGTTTGGACAATTCATAAATTTACATCTCCTTATTAAACAATCGACACAACTATGTGTTCTATTATATTATATATGCATTTAGAAAAAAAGTCAATTATTTTTTCGTTTTTTATTGACTTTACATATAATGTGTGATATAGTAAATTTAACAGATGAACATATATTCATGTGTTCAATTATAAAGACGGTGATTTTATGAATAATAATCCATCATTTGACTCTCTTCCCGACACCGAGATACTGTTTGAGCTTGCCGACCTGTTCAAGGTTTTCGGCGACTCCACGCGCCTGCGGATCATGTGTACGATCTCCGAGGGTGAGCTGCCCGTTATGACTATAGCCGAAAAGCTCAATATGGAGCAGAGCACCATCTCTCACCAGCTGCGCGTTCTGCGTCAAAACAAGCTGGTACGCGTTCGTCGCGAGGGCAAGCAGATTTACTACACGCTTGATGACGACCATGTAAAACGCATTATCGAGATGGGTCTTGACCACGTATTGGAGTGAGAATATGCAATACAACTGTACTATAGAAAACCTTGACTGCGCAAACTGCGCCAACAAAATCGAACGGGCGATTTCCGCTGCCGACGGGTATGACAACGTCAGCCTAAGCTTTGCCACAAAAAAGCTGCGGTTTGCCACCGACAGACCAAACGCCGTAGCCGAGGTTCAGGCGATCTGCGACAGCATAGAGGACGGCGTTATCATCACTGACGACAACGCTCAGTCCGGACACACGCATGAACATGAACACGGCAAAAGCGAGCGCAGGGACAAAATCCTGCTGGCTGTCTCCGCCGTACTCGGCGTTGCGGCGCTTATCGTTCACTTAACGCTTCACAACGATACCGCCTTTTGGATCACCCTTGCTTTAGCCGCGCCTGCTACCTTGCTGTCCGGATATAAGACCCTTATACGCGGCGTTAAAAGCGCCTTTAAGCTGCGGTTTGACGAAAGCACGCTGATGACCATTGCCATCATAGCCGCGTTCGCCCTCGGCGAATTCACAGAGGGCGCCATGGTGTCCGTCTTGTTTGCCATCGGCGAAATGATCGAGGACATGGCTGTGGACAGCTCGCGGCGCGACATTGAAAAGCTGTCGCAGATCCGCCCCGATTCCGCCACTGTCCTAAAAAACGGTCAGGAAAAAACCGTAGCCGCAGCCGAAGTAGCGGTCGGCTCCGTGATTTTGGTCAAGCCGCACGAGCGTATCCCGCTGGACGGAATAGTACGTGACAGTCAATCTACAGTTGACAACGCGGCGTTGACGGGTGAAAGCATACCCGTAACGGTGAGCGACGGCAGCGAAGTGCTGAGCGGCGGAATGAACGGCGACCGCCTGCTGAAAATAGAGACGACAAAAGCCTTTGGCGAAAGCACAGCAACGCGTATCATGCGCCTTGTTGAGGATGCCGCCGCGCAGAAGGGCAGCAGAGAAAAGCTGATCTCACGCTTTGCGTCGGTGTACACTCCCATTGTCATCGTCATCGCCGTGCTGCTGGCGGTCATTCCTCCGCTGCTCGGCTTGGGCAGTTGGCATCAGTGGATCTACCGCGGCTTGGCTGTGCTTGTAGCCGCCTGCCCGTGCGCTATCGTTATATCCGTTCCTCTCGCCTACTATGCCGGCATAGGCTCAGCCTCACGCCACGGCGTGCTTATAAAGGGCGGTAAGTATTTAGAGGCGCTTGCCAAGGCGGACGCGTTTGCGTTTGATAAAACCGGCACTCTGACCACAGGCACTCTGACGGTAGACAAAACCTACGCCGTAAAAGGCTACACCGAAGCGCAGATACTGCAACTTGCCGCCGCGTGCGAGCAATACTCCTCCCACCCTATCGCCGCCGCTATCAAAGCGAATGCCGGCAGCATTCCGAAAGTGAGCAGCCATGCCGAAATAGCTGGCTGCGGAATCAAGGCTATCTACGGGGACAAAGAGATATGCTGTGGCAATGAGCGGCTGCTCAACACACCGATACCCGAGTCGATGAAAACCGCAAACGTCTTTGTAACGCTTGACGGCAAGCTGATCGGTGCTATCACCGTAAGCGACGCGCCGCGTCCGGAAGCTAAGAGCGTTCTGCAGCAGTTGCGTCAATTGGGCGTACGCAGCACCGTAATGCTGACAGGCGACAGCAAAGCAAACGCCGAACGCGTAGCCAAACAACTTGAGGTAACGGACTACAACGCGGAATTGATGCCGCAGGATAAGCTGACTGCTATCGGGGAATTGAAGCAAACACACCGCAGCGTCTGCTTTGTGGGCGACGGAATAAACGACGCGCCCGTACTGCGTGCCTCCGACTGCGGCATAGCCATGGGCTTAGGCAGCGAGGCGGCGATCGAAGCCGGAGATATGGTATTGTCCAACGGCAATTTGGAGCATCTGCCCGCCGCCGTTAAGCTGGCGCGCCGTGCGCTGAACACGGTCAAAAGCAACATCACCTTTGCGCTTGCAGTCAAGGCAGCGGTCATTATCCTTGCCGCGCTGGGACTGTCCGCCATGTGGATGTCTGTCCTCGCCGACACCGGCGTGTGCGTAGTATGTGTGCTGTATACGGCAAGGCTGCTGCGGCGATAATTCTTCTTTACTTCATCACGTGTTTGCTGTATAATAGTAATGAAAGAAGTGATCGTATGGAGCAAAACACAAGCATACTATTGCAAAGACTGCGGGAAGAAAAAAGTATACGTCTGCCGGGCGGCATTTACCACGAGCTGCAAATACGCATGACATACAACTCCAATCACATGGAGGGCAGCAGACTTAATGAAGATCAGACAAGGCTGATTTTTGAAACCAACACCATAGACGCTGAGGATGGTATACCCGTAGATGATATAATAGAAACCGTCAATCATTTTCGTGCGATCGATTATGTCATAGATATCGCAGAAGATCCGCTTAGCGAAGCCCAAATCAAAAAAATGCACTGCATTTTGAAGCAGAGCACAAGAGACGCTCAGCATGACTGGTTTGCTGTAGGTGATTATAAAACACGTCCCAACGTAGTAGGCGGTCATTCAACTGTCAAGCCAAAGGACGTCCCGGTTAAAATGCAGCAGCTGTTATATGATTACTCAGCGCTCACAGCAGTCACTGTAGAGGACATAATCCGCTTTCACTGCGCGTTTGAAACAATCCATCCGTTTCAGGACGGCAACGGCAGGGTAGGCAGGTTGATCGCACTAAAGGAATGTCTGCGGTTTGGCATTGTACCTTTTATAATCGAAGATACTAAAAAACTGTTTTATTACAGAGGACTGTCGGAATGGGACAACGAACCCGGTTATTTGATCGATACCTGTCTTGACGGACAGGATACATTCCGAAAGCTTCTGCAAATGTTTGAGATAGATATTTAATACTGATACCAAATAAAAAGGATTGGCTCAAATCAACCGAGCCAATCCTTTTACTCTTTATTATCCTTGTGCTTATACGCTTGCTTGAACGGTACTACGGTGCCGTCTTTTTCTTCTACGCTGACGTTATCGAGCGTGGCGCTGAACTGTTGGCGGATCTCGCCGAGGTAGATTTTATATAGCTCCTTTTGCTCTTTTTGCTCAGCGTCCGTCAGGCCGGAGGTCTTTTTCTTTTTTGCGAGCTCGTTGATTCTGTCGAGCATTTTTTTATCCATAAACTATCCTCTTTGAAATATGCACTTAAATGGAATTAAACAACGTTCAATGTAGGGGAGGCCCTTGCGGCCTCCCTCGGGCTATGCGCATAGCTTCGGGAGACCGCAAGGGTCTCCCCTACTTGGATGATTATTGAAACTGTCATTTTTCAATTCAATAATCTCATTCTCAAAAGGGGTGCGCTGATGTGCGCACCCCGGTTTTTTACAAATAAGCTGTGATGCAACCTTCGCCCCGCCGTTGATGAACCATGATTCAACCACATTCGTTTCCAAAGGCGGAGAATGCGTCCACTGACGCCGGAGAATGCGTCCACTGACGCCGGAGAATGCGTCCGCTGACGCCTTAGTTGTTGATGAGCTTATCCTCGTCAGACCAGCTGTACAGCTTTCTTACTTCCTCACCGATCTTCTCAGCGGGAGCCTCTGCAGCCTGCTTTCTCATAGCGCGGAAGTGAGCCTGACCGCCTGCGGGAGACATGTCAAGCAGGAAGTCCTTGGCAAAGGAACCGTCCTGGATGTCTGAAAGGATCTTCTTCATAGCAGCCTTGGTGTCATCGGTGATGATCTTGGGACCGGTGATATAATCGCCGTACTCAGCGGTGTTGGAGATGGAATATCTCATGCCTGCAAAGCCGGACTGATAGATAAGGTCAACAATGAGCTTCATCTCGTGGATGCACTCAAAGTAAGCGTTACGGGGATCGTAGCCTGCTTCGCAAAGAGTCTCAAAGCCTGCCTGCATCAGAGCGCAAACGCCGCCGCAGAGAACAGCCT
>CAMHCD010000028.1 GCA_946183545.1 uncultured Clostridia bacterium | reverse complement strand
CTAAGGACGGAGGTGCTTTTTATGAGCAGATATTACAGAACAGGCAGACAGCATAAAAGACGCAAAAGCCTGAAAGAAAGAATCGGATTTTACACGGCGTTTTCCATCTGTCTTGTGGCAGTGGCTTTGGCGGTGTATTCCACATACAATACGGTCAGCAACCAATCTGTTGTCAAAACCTTGGAGCAGAAAGCAACGGATTCCCAAATGGTGGCGCAGCCGGTCACGGGCGTAACCGTTCCCGAACCGCGTATTGACAGCGTTGTCACCGAGCCGCCTAAAGAGGCGACGGTCCCGGCTGTCTCCGAGCCGTCAGTCACGACTCCCACAGCCATTGGGGGAGAGATGGACGACGCTATGCAAACCCTGCTGTCGGTTGATTTGAACCTTACCGCTCCCACAAAATCGGGTAAGATATTGCGTGCATACAGTAAGGACAGCGTGTATTTCAAGACGATAAACGTGTGGAAGCCTCATTTGGGTGTAGATTTTGCCTGCGACTTGGGTGACAAAGTGCTCGCTATGGTCAACGGCGAGGTCACCAAGGTGCGCAATGACAAAATGTACGGAAAAACCGTGGAGATCTCATCGGGTGCGGCTACAGTCAGCTACAGCGGTATGGGCGATGTTAAGGTAAAAAAGGGAGATTCCGTTGAGCGAGGTAAGCAGATCGGAACAGCCGGCGCGGTGCCCTGCGAGGCAGGCGACCAGAATCATATCCACATCGGGCTTAGAATCGACGGAAAAAACGCAGACCCGCTCAATTTTATGGGAAACGAATAATATCGGAATACTGCGCATATGATAAGAAAGCAAGCCCTCGAACCGATTTAGGGGCAAAAAACCGGGTCAACGCCGACAGGCGAAGCCCCGGTTTTTCTATGTATACCACTTTGACAAAGAACAGAGACTTTCTTATAATAAAAATTTATTCTGTACTTTTGAGAGGTGTTTTTATGGCTAATGCCAAAAGTATCAATAAAAATAGGGGATTGACTCAGCGTCAATCCCCGTTTTTATACAAAAGCAAAATGCTCTGACAATTTTATCTAACCTTTGAGTATCATAGAGTACTATTTATCTTTCGCTCTCATGCCATTCCTCGTTGCCGAAGATAAAATCGTCAATGTCCATTACAACGAATTTCATGATTAACACCTCCTAAATGTAACAATACCAGTATATTCAGGAGTTGCGTAAAATATGCCTTTAACCTAAAAGGTCAATGTAATTTTCTATAATGGAAACGCATTGCTCTACGCTGAGCTTGGTGCTGTTAATGCACAAATCGTAGTTTTCGGGTGCGCCCCATTTTTGTCCTGAATAAAAACTGTAATAATTCGCTCTGTTTTTGTCCGTCTTCATTACCGCTTGTTTGGCACGGGACGGGTTGATGTCGTGTCTGGCAATCGCTCTTCTTACCCTTGCGTTGATGTCAGCATAAATAAATACCTTCACAACATTTTCATGCTCGCGCAGAATGTAATCGGCACACCGTCCGACCACAACAAATCTTTCGGAATCTGCTTTTTCCTTGATGATTTTATGCTGCAGGATATAGAGCTTGTCGTTAACGGGCAAATCGCCCATTCCACCGGTAGAAAAACCGTTGCCGTAGTTATACAAACCGGTAGACAAAGAATAGAGCAGGCTATTGGTGGGCTTTTCGTCAGCCATTGCAAATACCTCGGGCGAAACTCCGCTCTCCTTGGCTGCAAGTGATATCAGTTCTTTGTCATAAAATCCAATTCCAAGCTTTTCCGACAGCGCTTTGCCGATTTCATGACCGCCCGAACCATATTGTCTTGTGATTGTGATAATTTTATTGCAGCTCATAATTGCACCTCAGGTATTGCTATACAAAGGAATAACAAATATGTAATCTTTTATTCCTTTGTGTAATTATATAATAGCACAAATTCAAAAAAAATCCACACTTTTTGATACATTATTTTATTTTTGTAAAATATAGCCTAAAACACATGATGAAATTTGTGGATAATAAACATAGGAAAACCGTCGGTTTTATCAATGCTGTAACTCTTAGCAAAGATTTGCGAATCTTTCGCAAATTCGTTGACAGAACGATAACTATCTGCTATAATAATTTGCGAATGATTCGCAAATAGGAGGTGAGGTTTTGCCAAAGTACATGACTAAGCAGCGTAAGGCATTGCTGGAGTTTTTGTCCAATCATGCGGACGAGGAGCTTTCGGCGCGTCATATTGCCGAGCTGCTCAACGACGACAGCATCAGCATTAGCGCGGTGTACCGCAACCTGTCCGCACTGGAGCAGGAGGGTAAGATCCGCAGGGTTACAAAAAGCGGCAGCCGTGAGGTGTTTTATCAGTACACCGACTGTCACGAGTGCAAGGACTGCCTGCATCTTTCGTGTGAAAAATGCGGCAAAACCTATCACATGAATATGCCCGATGCCGACCGTTTGGTTCAGGCGTTGGCTCAAAACGACGAATTTGCTATTGACAAATCCAATACGGTCTTATACGGGATCTGTAAGGATTGCAATAAAAAGGAGAAGCTATGAAAAAGATAACAGCATTATTGCTCGCTGCTCTGCTTGCTGCGTGTTGTACGGCAGGCTGCGGCAGCAGTCAAAAGCAGGACGGAAAATTCAAGATCATTGCCACTATATTTCCCGAATACGACTGGGTCAAGAATATAACTAAGGGTGTTGATTCCACCGAAGTGTCTCTTTTGATGGATTCCGGCGCAGATCTGCACAGCTTTCAGCCCACAGCCGATGATATTTACAAAATCACCTCATGCGACGTGTTTGTCTATACCGGTGGCGAGTCTGATAAATGGGTGGACGACGCGCTCAAAAACGCGCCCAAGGTCACCGCGCTCAGCATGATGGAGCTCATGGGCGACCGTGCCAAGGAAGAAGAGGTCGTGGAAGGCATGCAGAGTGAGGAAGAGGATAAGAAAGATAAAGGGCACGAGCACAAGGAAGAAACCGAGTATGACGAGCATGTGTGGCTCTCGCTGAAAAACGCAAAGACGCTGTGCCAGAAGATATGCGATACCCTGTGTGAGAAGGACAGCGCGAACAAGGATAAATATTCCGCCAACACCAAGGAGTATATCGCTTCTTTGGATAAGCTCGATAAGTCATATGAGAAGGCGGTAAAGGAAGCAAAACACGATACGCTGCTTTTTGCAGACCGTTTTCCGTTTAGATACATGACCGACGATTATAATCTAAAGTATTACGCCGCCTTTGTGGGTTGCTCGGCGGAGACCGAAGCGAGCTTTGAAACCGTTAAGTTCTTAGCGGACAAGCTTAACGAGAAGAAGCTCCCTGCGGTGATCACCATTGACGGCTCAGATCAGAAGATAGCCAAAACCGTTATTAATACGGCAGGCGCAAAGGACGTCAGTATACTGACGCTCGATTCCATGCAGTCCAAAACCGCAAAGGACGTACAGGACGGAGTAACTTATACCAAGCTGATGGAACAGAATTTGGAAACCGTAAAAAAAGCCTTGCAATAAGGAGGCACTATGGCTCAGTTAACATGTGACAGCGTCACCCTCGGTTATGAGGGCAAAGAGATATTGACCGACCTAAGCTTTTCGGTAAGTCAGGGCGATTACCTGTGTATTGTAGGAGAGAACGGTTCCGGTAAATCGACCTTAATGAAAACTATATTAGGGCTGCACAGCCCGATGAAGGGCACGATCACCACCGGCGACGGCTTAAAACCAACCGAAATAGGTTATCTTCCGCAGCAGACCTTGGTGCAGCGTGATTTCCCGGCTTCGGTCAGGGAGATCGTGATCTCCGGATTTCAGGGCAAATGCGGTATTCGTCCGTTTTACAGTAAGGAAGAAAAACGTCAGGCTGCGGAAAATATGAAAAAAATGCGCATTGAAGATTTGGCAAAGCGTTGTTACCGCGAGCTTTCCGGCGGTCAACAGCAGCGCGTGCTGTTGGCGCGGGCATTGTGCGCAACCCAAAAAATGCTGCTGCTCGATGAGCCTGTTGCCGGACTCGACCCCAAGGTTACCGCCGAGATGTACAGCCTTATAAACGAGCTGCACAGCGAGGGTATTACGATTATTATGATCTCGCACGACATCGAAGCCGCAATGCGCTATGCGACTCACGTTTTACATATCGGCAAGGATGTATTTTTCGGCTCAAAGGAGAGCTTTAAGCGCGGTATGTTTATGGACGGCTTCTCCTTTAATAAGAAGGGAGGCGAGCGCAATGGTTGAGGTTTTCAATAAGCTTGCGGATTATTTCCAAAATGTGCCTGCCGTGCGCTATGCCTTTATTGTAGGAATACTGATCGCACTGTGCGCTTCACTGTTGGGCGTAACGCTGGTGCTAAAGAGGTTTTCGTTTATAGGCGACGGCTTGTCGCATGTGGCGTTCGGAGCAATGGCGGTAGCCGCCGTTGTGGGACTTACAGACAATATGCTGCTGATAATGCCCGTAACTATCATATGCGCGGTGCTGCTTCTTGCTACGGGTAAGAATTCTAAGATCAAGGGCGACGCGTCGGTCGCTATGATATCGGTCGGAGCGCTTGCGATAGGCTACTTGCTGATGAACAAGTTTCCTGTCAGCGGTTCGGGCAACGTGGCAGGCGACGTTTGCTCCACGCTGTTCGGCTCAACCTCGATCCTGTCGCTGACAGAGACAGACGTGTGGGTGACGATAATCCTTTCGCTGATCGTGCTTGTGCTGTTCGTACTGTTTTACAATAAGATTTTTTCCGTTACCTTTGACGAGGACTTTGCCAGAGCAACAGGCACAAAGGCAGGACTGTACAATCTGATAATCGCGATCATTATTGCTGTAATCATTGTGCTTGCAATGAACGTAGTCGGCTCGCTGCTGATTTCGGCGCTGATCATATTCCCGGCGCTGTCAGCTATGCGCGTATTCAAGAGCTTCCGCTCTGTTACCGTTTGCGCGGCGTGCGTTTCCGTATTCTGCGCGTCTACGGGTATCATTATTTCCATCATCGACGGAACGCCCGTCGGTTCCACTATAGTTGCGGTGGATATAGCTGTGTTTGTGGTGTTCTGGATAATCGGCTTGATCAAGGGAGGAGTTAAACGATGAAAAAGGGCTTTGCCATTATTTTAGCTGCCGCTATTGTGCTCGCGGCGGCAGGCTGCGGCGCTTCCTCCGAATCCGCCGCAAATAAAACCGCGCAGTCAAGCGCAAAAACGGTCAGCGACGCGCTGTCTCAGGCTCAGGAAACCACTATAGCAGACCGCGAAGCTCCCGTTACCGAGGCGGTCAAGCCCGACGATATGGAGTATGCTGAGCTTGATTTTGACGCGGAGATAGATTTGACCGAAATGAGCAGCACCATGGTGTACGCTGAGGTCAGCAACATGGTCAATACCCCTGATAAATACTTGGGCAAGACCGTAAAGATAAAAGGCTCCTTCGATGTGTTTACCGATCCCAACACCAAAAAGTATTATTACAGCTGCATGGTAAAGGACGCCACTGCCTGCTGTGCCAACGGCATTGAATTTTCGCCGAAGGACAAGCTAAAATACCCGGACGATTTTCCAAACGTAGGTATGCCCGTAACCGTAGGCGGTACATTTGAAACCTACAAGGAGGGCGAAACCACTTATCTGCGCCTAAAAAACGCAGAGTTCAGTGTAGGAAAACTTAAGCAATAAGAAAAACCGCCGCAAAACGTGCGAAAAATCGCTTGCGTTTTGCGGCGGTTTCATGTACAATAAATCAAAGCTTAAAATCCTCGGCTGTGTATGTACCGCGCAGAGTAATGGTTCTGGGTACGCGCATAAGCGGATCGTAGTCAAAGCTTCTGCATTTGCGCTCGCTGATATGCTTTGACTTTTTGCAGGTAATGATCCCGTTTTCAATGATCGCGTTGCTGCAGTAGTTGCAGTCGGGAGTTATATTTTTGCCGAAGAGTTTATTTTTCATATTTGTCACCTTTTTAGTTTTTGTATATTACTATATTACCACAAAGCAGGCTGTGTTACAAGTAGAATTTGGAGGAATTAATTTGCGTTTTTCATCAAATACAATGGCGCTTCACAACGCCGATACCGTACCGTACCTTACTTATAATTCGTTATCAGAATTAAAATTTATTAATCACGCCTTTTCTACACGCTTGGGCGGTGTGTCGGAAGGGGAGTTTACCTCTATGAACCTCGCGTTCAACCGCGGAGACGATCCCGACGCTGTGACCGAAAATTACCGCCGTCTGTGCAAAAGCGCAGGGTTTGATTTTGACACCCTTACCGCTTCCGCGCAGGATCACAACACCTTTGTGCGCACCGTTACCAAAAACGACTGCGGCGTGGGTATTTATAAACCGCGCGATATGCAGAGCGTAGACGCGCTGATAACAAATGAGCAGGGCGTAACGCTCGTTACCTATTACGCAGACTGCACGCCGCTGTTTTTTGTAGACGCAAAAAACAAGGCGATCGGCTTGGCTCATGCCGGCTGGCGCGGAACCGTTGAGCGGATAGGGGAGAAGGTCGTGGAAAAAATGACCGCCCTGTACGGAACCGATCCCTCCGATATCGTCGCTGCCGTCGGACCGGCGATTTCCGTTTGCTGTTATGAGGTCGATCTGCCCGTTGCAGAACGCTTTCTGGCGCTTGAGGATTTGGATGCGTCGCGATTCGTCTTTCCAAAGCCTGGCGGAAAGTATATGCTTGACCTGCTCGAATGTAACCGTCAGATACTGGTCAAGGCAGGCGTGCGCGCGGAAAATATCACATTATCCGATCTGTGTACCAACTGCAACAGCGACCTGCTGTGGAGTCACCGCGCCACAAACGGCCACCGCGGCACCATGTGCGCGTTTATGTGTCTTGTGTAAACCAGACTTTCTTCACGCGGAATTCCCTGCCGTTAAGGTAGTTGAGGATACCTGCGTCCTCGGTAAAATCAAATTTAAGCTTATAGCTGTATAGTGCCTGATAGCGAAAGCCTTCGGGTGCTTTTTTATTTTTGCTATATTTGCTGTCGCCTACCAGCGGATGACCTATAGACGCCATGTGCGCGCGTATCTGGTGCGTCCTGCCCGTAAGGAGCTCTACTTCAACGAGGCTGTATTTGCCGTTGCTTTTCAGCACGCGGTATTTGGTCTTGATCTCCTTGCCGCCGTCTGTCGGGGTCGTAAAGACGCGCACGGTGTTCTTACTCTCGTTTTTGGTAAGATATCCATGCAGTGTGTCCTCGGTTTTGCGCGGCTTGCCGTACACCAGACATAAATAATATTTTTCCAGCTCGCGGGTTTTCATCTTGGCGTTGAGGATGCGCAGGCTCTCGGCATTCTTGGCGGCTATCACGATACCTCCGGTGTTGCGGTCAATGCGGTTTACCGTGGCAGGCGTAAAGGCTTGATCGAGCTCCGGGTCATACTCACCCTTGTCGTAAAGATAATGCAGTACGCGGCTGATCAGTGAGTCAAAATGATAGCTTTGGTCGGGATGAACCAAAATGCCCGGCGGCTTGTCGAGCAGCATCAGGTTTTCGTCCTCATACACGATGTTCAGCTTTTTGGGAGCTTTAAGAAAATCGTAGTGCTTTTCCTGCGCCGCCTCAAAAAACTCGTCCTTTATGTAAAAGGTCAGCACGTCGCCGTCTTTAAGCTGCGTGTCGATGTCGCACTTTTTGCCGTTGACCTTGATGCACTTTTTGCGTATATATTTGTATAGCAGCGACTTTGGCATGGTCTTGAACCGCTTTTGCATAAACTTGTCAAGCCGCTGGTTAGCGTCATTTGGTTGAATCGTAAGCTGTCTCATAGCGTTGCTTTCCTTACAAATGTGATCTTGCTTTCGTTTTACTTCCATATATATAGTAAACTATCTTTATCATTTTTTCAAGCACACATTTTTAAAACCCGTATACAATGATAGAGGGTGATACAGTGAAACGCTGCAAATACCGGCTGAGACCGGCGATCTGTTTTGGACTGGGGCTGCTGGTTGCCACCGTGCTGCCGACCCGCTGGGTGTTGGTCGTGGCAGCCGCCGCGCTGGTCATCGTAAGCTTTATTTGTGTACGGAGGTAAGGTCATGAAGGTTGTTGTATTGGATAATCCAAAATTTGTATCGGCAATTTTACGCAAAATTTACGGTATCAAAAAAGTCAGTCAGGATATTTAATACAAAGGCATTGGACAAAGTAAACAATACATTATCCCGGGAGATGTGCACTGTTACAAAAACTTTGCACATCTCTTTTTGGTATTGAGTTTTTTTGAAGAATTGACTATAATAGTATTAATAATGCGCATGGAAATATTTGCGCCATTATTCAGGTAATTTTATTTAGGAGGAAATCAACGATGAAAAATGTAAAAAGGTTTATAAGCATTCTGCTTTGCTTGCTGATGCTTATAACAATGCTCACTGCTGCTTCTGTTTCGGCAGTGACGGGAACCCTTGCAAGCCATTATGCCACCAACCCAAACGGTAAGGTGGGCAAGCAGGGCACTATTACCATTGACGGCAGCTTTTCCGATTGGACCGAGGACATGCTTATTGCCACAAGCGCTGCATGGGACTGCGCTAACCATTACAAGGGCGCGCATGAAAACTGCCTGATCGATGCCTATGCGCTTTTCGCATGCTGGGACAACAACAATTTGTACGTCGGTATGCAGTATGTTAACACTACCGACACATGGCAGAACGCCGGCGACGCTTCATTGATGGACGGCGGTAAGATCGGCGACCTTCACCTTGTTCTTGCCCTCAGTGTTAAACCTTCATCAACTGGACTTACCGGTAAGGTAAATGACGGCAAATACATTTGGGGCGATGCTATTGAATGGCAGACCCACGTTGACCACCTGCTCTTTATGAGCGCAAAGGCTGGTTCGGGCGTTCCCGGTCACTTTACCGCAGCGGATTCCACGGGCGTGACCGATTACGGCGCTCACTGCGGAAACTTCACTACCGAAGGTATCGAATACAAGATGGCTGACGGCAATGTTTGCAGCAGTATATGGGGTCTTAATTACTCTCAGAAGCCGGATGATGTTTGCTCTGATTCTGCGGACTGGGTAGACTATAAAACTTATAAGGGCAGCAAGGGCGTACATAACACTAAGTACGATTCCTTCTATGAAATTAAAATCCCGTTCTCTGCGCTCGGCATTGACGCGAACTATCTCAAAAACAACGGTATCGGCGCTATGACGATCTGCGGTAGAGGTGAATCCGGTATGGACTGCTGTCCCTTTGACCTTGCCATGCTTGACAATGCGCTCGGTTCTTATGGCAGCGATTCCAGTACCTCCCATGAGAAAGACGACACCGACATCATCACTGTTCCTCTTGCAAGAATCGGTAAGAGCAGCGGCGGCACGGTCGTCAATCCCACAAATCCCACCGATCCTACCGATCCCACAGTAGCTACCGACCCTGTAACTTCTACCGACCTTACCGTAAACGGTTCCTCTAACCTGTTCGGTTCCGCAAGCTACAAGGCTAATAAGGGAGACACAATCACCGTTAAGTATGACATGACCTCCGCTATGAAGGTTTGCAATGCTCAGTGGATGATGAGCTATGACGCTTCCAAGCTCAGACTCAAGAGCACAGGCACCGAGATGGCTCCCGTAACGGGCGGCATCGTCAACACCGAAAGCGGTAAGATCTACGGCAACTTCTCAGAAGTAAACAAGCTGGCGGACTTCACCAACACAGGTACGCTGGCACAGGCAACATTTGAGGTCATCGGCACCGGTACAGGTTCGGTCAACCTTGATGTTCAGGAGCTCTCTGTCGGCTATCTCAGCGGCGGCAAGCTCGTGTATCAGAACGCTGTAAAGAACAGCACCAAGCAGAATATCAATTCCGTTTCGGGCTTCAGCTCCAACTCGATCAGCGGCTCCGCTAAGATCAACTCAGGCAGCGCCGGCAACGTTAAGTGGGGCGACGTTGACCTAAACGGCAAGGTAACCATTATGGATGCTACCATGATCCAGAGATTCCTTGTAAACGATCCTTCCGCAAACCTTAACGAAACTCAGAAGAAGGCAGCCGATACAGACGGTAACGGCAAAGTCACTATTATGGACGCTACATATATCCAGAGATATCTGGCAGGTATGTAATCAATCAACTCTAATACATAATAATCATAATCAGCCGCCGCAGAGCAAATGTGCTTTGCGGCGGCTTTGTCATATTTCCTTTTTCGGTTGAATATAGTATTATAGCTTGATTGAAAAAGGAGAGATAAATATGGAGCTTTTGCAGGAAAGCCGGGCTGTGTGCCTGCCGCAGGCGGTGCTGGATACGGTGGCGGAGCAGTTGGCGGATGTTGACGTGACTCTGCCGGATTATTGCCCGGATATTGAAAAAATACTCAAATGCACCCTTACACCAAAAATCCAGAACCGCACACTATCGGGCGGTCAGCTTCAAATCGAAGGCTGCTGCGTGGTCAATGTTATGTATTTGGAGGGCGAAAAAAAGACCGTTCGCTGCTGCGAGCAAAACGTCAATTGGTCGCAGAGCTTCGCGGTGCGCGACACGCCGGAAAACTGCGTAATATTGACCAAAACCAAGTCCGAATACATCAATTGCCGCGCGCTCAGTCCGCGCCGTCTGGTGATCCACGGCGCGTTCTCACTGTACGCCAAGGTGATCGCGCCTAAAAAGATAACGCTGTATACACCGGAGGATCAGGATCTGGAGCTCTGCCGTCAGCCGATAACCTGTTCCGCGCTGTGTTCGCTGTGTCAGGAGCAGTTTACCGTCAGCGAGGAGATCGCCGCAGGCGACAAGCCTGCCGTGGAATCGCTGTTGTATTCCTCGGTCGACGCCTCCGTTACCGACGTCAAGGCTATCACCGGCAAGCTGATGCTTAACGGAGAAATATCCGTCAGGATGTTCTATCTTACCGACGTGGAAACGGGTCAGACAGCAAAGACAGAATATGTA
Organism: uncultured Clostridia bacterium; assembly: GCA_946183545.1. GTDB lineage: Bacteria > Bacillota > Clostridia > Oscillospirales > Acutalibacteraceae > Ruminococcoides. The sequence continues at coordinate 8,062 of CAMHCD010000028.1, read as the reverse complement.
GTTCCGTTCAGTCAGGTGCTTGACTGTGAGGGTGCGGAAGAGGAAAGTAAAAACATTATCGACTGCGAGGTGCTCTCCTACGACATTCGTCTGAAAAACGACGTGCTATCCGAAAAGCCCGTGATCGCGCTTGACGCTAAGCTTTGCGTGACCGTTGAGGGCTATGTGCAGCGTGAGGAGTATGTTATCACCGACGCGTATTCTACGCAGTTTGCCGCTGAGACAGAAGAGGACAATATCTCCTACATCGCCGGTGCGGAGCCTGTGGATGAGAGCTTTATTGAAAAATACAGCGCCAAAATAGATAACTGCCAAATCCAAAAGCTGCTTGATGTATATTCCGAGCATATCACCATGGACTCACAGCCGACTCAGGAGGGATTGGGAGTAAACGGAAAGATAAATCTGTGCATGATGGCGCTCGACGGTGACGGAACGCCTGTGCTTATAGAGCGTTCATTTGACTATTCCCATACGATCTCCGCCGAAGGGTGCAACGCTCTGCTGATGCCGAAAATCCGTATGGCAAGCGTAAGCTACCGTTTGGCTGACGGCAACAGCATAGAACTGAGGTGCGAGCTGAAGCTTACGGCAGGTGCGGTGAAAAACGCTTCCCGTCGTACGCTGCGCAGTGTTAATGTTCTTCGCGACAAGCCGCTTGAGTCCGACGACTGCGCGCTGTCGCTGTACTTTGCCTCTCAGGGTGAAAGCCTGTGGCGCATTGCAAAGGAACACCGTACGCGGCTCAGTCTGCTTCAAGCGGAAAACGAGGCGGCAGCTGATGTGTTGGAGTCGGACTGCATGCTGCTGATCCCCAAAATATAGGAGGAACGTCATGGAAGAACGCAATGTATATCAGGATATCTCGCGCCGTACGGACGGCGACGTTTATATCGGTGTGGTTGGACCTGTCCGTACTGGCAAATCCACATTTATCAAACGTTTTATGGATACCGTAGTTTTGCCTAATATCCGCGATGAGGCGGTTTACCGCCGCACGGTCGACGAGCTGCCGCAGTCTTCCGCGGGCAAAACAATAATGACCACCGAGCCAAAGTTCATTCCCGAGGAATCGGTTCAGGTGGAGCTTGGCGATAATATCAGCTTTCAGGTGCGTATGATAGACTGTGTAGGTTACATCGTGGACAGCGCACTGGGTCACAGCGAGGATGACAGTCCGCGCATGGTCAAAACGCCGTGGTCACAGCAGGAGATTCCGTTTGACGAGGCTGCTGAAATAGGTACACGTAAGGTGATAACGGATCATTCGTCGATCGGGCTTGTTATCACCACCGACGGCTCTTTCGGCGAGATCCCGCGCGAGGATTATGTTGAAAGCGAAACTCGCGTGATCGCCGAGCTTAAAGCGATCGACAAGCCGTTCATCATTCTGCTCAACTCCGCTCAGCCGCAGTCGGATGAAGCGCGTCGTTTGGCGGATGAGCTTTCGCAAAAATACGCCGTGCCTGCAATGGCAGTCAGTTGTATGGAGCTTGATGAAACCGAGATCAAGCGCATTTTGGCTCAGCTGCTTTTTGAGTTTCCGGTGCATGAGATCCGCGTGGATATGCCAAAGTGGATCGTCAAGCTCGACCGCGGCCATCGACTCAAAGCGTCCGTGATGAACGCGCTGAGAGACGCCGCTAAGGACATTGACAAGATCCGCGAAATCAGGCAAACTACCGAAGCTTTGTCAGACTGCGAGTATTTAGAGGGAGCAGATATCGCAGGGCTCGACTTGGGCAGGGGCAACGCCTGGCTAAAGCTCAGGGTGGATCCGGCGCTGTTTTATGAGGTGTTGTCTGAACAGACCGGTTTGGATATTACCGACGAGTGCTCGCTGATGGACTGTGTAGGCAGTTTGTCGGAAAAGCAGAAAGAATTTGACAAGATAGCACGTGCGTACGAACAGGTCAAAGAAACCGGTTACGGTATAGTTATGCCTACGATCGAGCAGCTGACGCTCGATGAGCCGCAAATCATAAAGCAGGGCGGAAAGTACGGTATCCGCCTGCGTGCAAGCGCGCCGTCTATCCATATGATGAGGATCGAGACTCAAACCGAAGTGACTCCGATAGTCGGAAGCGAGCAGCAGTCGGAGGAGCTGGTAAATTATCTGCTAAAGGAGTTTGAGGAAAACCCCGAAAAAATTTGGGAGAGCAATATTTTCGGCAAATCCGTGCATGAGCTCGTAAACGAAGGACTGCACAACAAGCTATACCGGATGCCTGCCGATGCGCGCCGCAAGATAGGGGAGACCATACAAAAAATCATCAACGACGGTTGCAACGGTTTGATCTGCATTATTCTATAAACAATATCGACAAAATGTCATCCCAGTTTTACAGGATGGCATTTTTTGTTTCTTTTATAAAAAATCAGCTCTGAATCACAAACAATTGTAAAAAATAACGAATTACAGCCGAGATGCGATTTATTATTGAAATAAATGACAAAATCAAGTATAATAAATCTGTATGTTATTATGATATGTGGAGGTAATGTTATGGTCGGTTCTATTCTGGCTAACGCGGCTCCCGCCGTTGCCGAATTGTCTTTGAATGAAAAATGGATATCTTCGGCTAAGGTTGTTTTGACGGGTTTTATCGTTGTTTTTGCCATGCTGTTTCTGTTGATCCTGGTTATCAAGATATACAGCACCGTTGTTTCCAAGGCACAGGAAAAAAGCATAATGAAGGCTCATAAAAAGGAAAAAATAGCGCAGCCGAATGATTCGCTCAAAAAGCCGGTGCTGCATCCTGTCAGCAAAAGTCCGGAAGCTCCGGTCGTGCAGGACGGTATAGATGATGAGGTGATCGCGGTTATTGCCGCGGCGGTCAGTACGATATACGGTCCTAAAACAAAGGTGAAAATCAAGTCGGTACGGAAATCCGGAGGACGTTCTGCTTGGGCGAATGCCGGTATTCTTGAAAACACACGCCCGTTTTGATTAGGAAAGGAACGTTAAAATGGAGATATTTGACGGCTTCTTAAAAGCCATTAACGGAATTTTAAGTTCATCGGGTATATTTACCCTAAACTGGCAGAATTATGTGATGATCGGCATATCTATCGTGCTGTTGTATCTTGCCATCAAAAAACAGTATGAGCCTCTGCTTTTGCTGCCTATCGCATTTGGTATGCTGCTTGTTAACCTGTATCCCGCGATCATGAATCCCCCCTCGGTCGAGCTGCTGACTGCCGAGCAATGCGCAGCTCAGCATGTGGAAATAGCGGGACATGCCTCTCGGGTCATCGACGGCGTGACGTATTATGAGAATCCAACCTACGGCGGCTTGCTGTATTATTTGTATCAGGGCGTTAAGCTCGGTATTTATCCGCCGCTTATCTTCCTCGGCATCGGTTGTATGACCGATTTCGGTCCGCTGATCGCCAATCCCAAAAGCCTTATCTTGGGAGCGGCTGCTCAGATCGGTATTTTTGTTACCTTTACGGGTGCTATCTTCCTCGGCTTTTCCGAGCCTGAGGCAGGCGCTATCGGTATTATCGGCGGTGCTGACGGTCCTACCGCGATTTATGTAACCACCAAGCTCGCACCTCATTTGCTTGGTTCAATCGCTATCGCAGCATATTCATATATGGCGCTGGTGCCTATTATTCAGCCGCCTATAATGAAGGCGCTGACCACAAAAAAAGAACGTATGGTCGTAATGGAACAGCTTCGTCCCGTATCAAAGCTGGAAAAAATCATGTTCCCGATCATTGTCGTTATCTTGATCGCTATCTTCCTGCCCGATGCCGCTCCGCTGGTAGGTATGCTTATGCTCGGTAATCTGTTTAAGGAATCGGGCGTTGTAGAGCGAATCGCTAAGGCGGCACAGAATGAATTGATGAACATCATAACCATTTTCTTGGGTACTACCGTTGGCGCGACCGCTTCGGGTCAGAACTTCCTTACGTGGAACACGATCAAAATCATTGTTCTGGGTCTGATCGCCTTTTCTATGGGTACTGCCTTCGGAATCCTCTTCGGCAAGCTGATGTACAAGTTTACCGGCGGCAAGGTCAATCCGCTGATCGGTTCCGCAGGCGTTTCGGCTGTTCCTATGGCGGCACGTGTTTCGCAAAAGGTAGGTCAGCAGGAGAACCCCGGCAACTTTCTGCTTATGCATGCTATGGGTCCGAATGTGGCCGGTGTTATCGGCTCTGCGGTAGCAGCAGGTGTTTTGCTCAACATAGCAGGTTAAAATTTTTGTATGATTTCACAAAAGGAAGCACATGCTTCCTTTTGTTTTTTTATAGTCTATCACACAATAATTCGTTTATAGAATTATATTTGTGTTTCGTTACGCTATAATAGATAAGCTAAGTCAAATTATACTGATTATCAATAAAAAGCAGAAATTTAGTTGCGTGGAGTTATTTCAGGTATCGTATTGAAAGCTTATTATAGGATCTCAGTATTTAAGGAGTATGAAAAATGACAAAAAGTTTTACAGTGCAAAGGATCCTTGTGATACTGCTGCATCGTCTGCCGCTGATCATAACTTCGGGCATTATAATGGCGCTGCTGTTCTTTATGTATTCTACATTTATTATCAAGCCGGTATACAGCACCTCCGCCATGATATTCATTCAGAACTATAATAAGTCGTCTGACAGTTCGACTGCTCCGACGCAGTCTGCATCCGGGGCAAGGGAACCGCGCGGCAATGATGTTGCCTCCAACAATAACGAAGTAGCGCAAAAGATATTCAGCTCGGATATCTCCGGTTCATCCAATCTTGCCAAGATTTGCGTCACCTTTTTTAAAAACTCCGATGATATTTCCGCTTTGTATAACGGTTGCTCGGTTGACTTTGCCGTTGAGGAGGAAACGTTTTATATCACGATTTCCGTAACGGGTTCAGATCCCCAAAAATGCGCCAATGTTGCCAATCAAATAGCGGAAAAATGTCAGGATGTTTATCATCAGGGCTTCTCCTACGGTCAAATCGGTACGATTCGTACCGCAAAGGAGCCGTCATCTCCTGTTTCGCCAAATAAAACGCAGAACACTTTGATCGGTGCTGCTGTCGGTATCATCTTGGCATGTTTGATTGTAATACTGCTTGATTTTATTGACACTACCATTAAATCGGAAGATGACATTGCCGAGATTTATAAGATTCCCGTATTTGCAGAGATCCCCGATTTTGATTCGCAGAGTAGGTGACAGATATGAAGATTAAGTTAGGTCCAATAAAAAAGAAACAGAATTCCGAGGCTCGTTCCGAAACCATTTCAGACAAGAGCAAATTCGCTATTGTTGAGTCATATAAGGCGGCGAGAACAAACATCATGTTCTCACTTTCTGCAGATGACGATAAGATTTTTGCTATCACCAGTTACTCAAAGGGTGAGGGAAAAAGTACTGTTTCCTCCAATCTCGCAATCTCCTTTTCAAAAATGGAGAAGCGTGTGCTGCTTGTTGACTGCGACCTTCGCCGTCCCAACTTGCACAATATTTTCAAGATAGAAAACACCGTCGGCCTTTCCAACATCATCGGTAAGATGGCGGACTATGACGATTGCGTACACCGCGATGTTATTCAAAACCTCGATATAATCACATCGGGTACCATACCGCCGAACCCTTCGGAGCTGTTGTGTTCTGCAAGGTTTTCGGAGCTTGTAAAGAATCTGTATGAGGAATACGACTATATCATCTTTGATACACCGCCTATAGGCGTTGTATCGGACGCACTGCTGTTAAAGGATTTGGTTGCGGGATTTGTTGTCGTAATCCGTGAGCGCTCTACCACGCACGGCGACGTTCAGAATCTTATGGAAAGCGCTAAGCTTGCCGATTCCAAGCTGTTGGGCTTTGTTAAGGTCGGCTGTATCAAAGCCAAGCGCAGAAGCAGAAGAGGCTATTACTACTATCAGTATTATTAATACAGTGTAAATTGCAACAGACTTACCAATGTACCTGCGGTAAGTCTGTTTTTTATTTGCACAAATGCTGAAAAATGCAGGAAACATGAAAAAGACTTGCATTTTTGCTGCCCGTGTATTACAATATATGAGGTTTAAAAAGACTTTTTGCAATATTTTGATAAGGAGAAGCAAAATGAGTTACATTAATTGTTCTGCTCAGGAGCTTGAGCAGGCGTACGCAGAATTAAAAAATCAGTATGAGGACGAAAAGGGCAAGGGGCTTAACCTCAACATGGCAAGAGGAAAGCCCGGCAGCGAGCAGTTGGATCTTTCAAACAGTTTGCTCGACGTGCTAAACAGCCAAAGTCATTGTATTGACTCAAATGGTCAGGATTTTCGCAATTACGGCGTGCTTGAGGGCATTGAGGAATGCCGCAGATTATTCGGAGACCTGCTTCAGGTGGACTATCACAATGTAATGGTGGGAGGAAACTCCAGCCTTAATATGATGTTCGATACCATTTCATGCATGATGGTAAAGCCGATCGAAGAGGGCTGTGAACCGTGGTACAAAGTAAAGAACCGTAAGTTTTTGTGTCCTGTTCCCGGTTATGACCGCCATTTCGGTATTACTCAGTACTATAATTTTGAAATGATCCCCGTTCCCATGAGCAGCACGGGTCCGGATATGGATATGATCGAGGAGCTTGTCGCTTACGATGATACTATCAAAGGTATATGGTGTGTTCCCAAGTATTCCAATCCTCAGGGAATCACCTACAGTGACGAAACCGTCAGACGCTTTGCGGCGCTTAAGCCTGCGGCAAAGGATTTCCGTATCATGTGGGACAACGCTTATTGTATTCACGATGTTACCGATACCCCCGATACGCTTCTCAATATTGTGGAAGAGTGCAAAAAGACCGGCAATGAGGATCTGCCTATTCTTTTCTGTTCTACCTCGAAAATCACCTTCCCGGGCGCCGGTGTAGCTGCATTGGCTGCATCCGAAAAGAACATGAAGGTTATTTTGGAACGCTACAAATATCAGATCATAAGCTACGACAAAATGAACATGCTGCGCCACATCAAGTTCTTCGGAAATTACGAGGGTATGCTTGAGCACATGAAGAAGCACAAGGCTATTTTAAAGCCTAAGTTTGATATCGTGCTTGATACACTGGAAAAAGAGCTTGTTCCCGTAGGCGTCGGCAATTGGACAAAGCCCAACGGCGGTTACTTTGTGAGCATTGACGTTATGAACGGAACAGCCAAGAGGGTCGTACAGCTGTGTAAGGAAGCGGGAGTTGTGCTTACGAACGCCGGCGCGACCTATCCGCTGGGCAAGGATCCCAAAGACAGCAATATCCGTATTGCGCCTACATTCCCGTCTAACGAAGAACTACAAACTGCAATGAATGTTTTTTGCGTTTGTGTAAAGCTTGCAGCGCTTGAAAAACTGCTCTCCAAATAAAAAACGGTTAGCTATTAGTATGTTGCAACATTTTTTTTGATTGAGATTTGTGCAAGTTAAATAAAGATAACTTTTTTATCATTAAATATTTACAATTGCATTGACAATTTTACAAAAAAATCATATAATAACTCTGTTACGTCTGTAAGTCTGTGAAGGTGACAGAGTTATTTTTGCGGATTGAGGACAATTATTTTACGGAGGTTTCAAAGGCATGAAAAGAGTTCCAAAGCCTGTGTTCTTCATTGTTGCTTTGCTGATACTCGCCTTTTCGTTTACTGCGATTTTCGGAATATCCTACTATAACGGTGACAACAAAAACACAGTAATTAAAGGCGTCAGCGACATCAGATGGGGAATTGACATCAGGGGCGGCGTTGAGGCTACGTTTAAGCCTGCGGAGAATTACGACGCCACTGAACAGCAGCTGCAGGATGCAAAGGCAATTATTGAGCTTCGTATGGTTTCACAGGGTATCACCGACTACGAATTGTATGCGGATACAAACAACGACAGGATCATTGTTCGTTTCCCCTGGAAATCAGACGAAAAAGATTTTGACGCGTTAGAGGCAATCAATGAGATTTCGTCAACAGCAGAGCTTACCTTCCGCGCGGGCGGAGAGTACGCAACAACCGAATTGGGTTCCGACGGCAACCCCGTGTATAAGACCCCGAAGGGTGACACGGAAACCGTGCTCATGAAGGG
>CAMHCD010000027.1 GCA_946183545.1 uncultured Clostridia bacterium | reverse complement strand
TTCAAGCAGAAGACAGGCGCTAAGTACACAATCACTATTACATATCCCGGCGACGTAGAGCCCACTACTGTAGAGCCCGCAACCGAGCCCGCTACTGTAGAGCCTGCAACCGAACCCGTAACCGAGCCTGCAACTGAGCCCGCAACCGAGCCTGCAACTGAGCCCGCAGAGGAGAAGGTTTACAGCGTAGCAGGTGATCCCTTCAACGTTTGGGACGCTTCCGACGTTTCCACCGAGCTCACCAAGGGCGACGATGGTCTGTACACTTACACCACCGCTATGGAGCCCGTTAAGAACGCTCAGTTCAAGATCGTAGTTAACCACGCTTGGGAAGAATCATACGGCGACAACGGCAATAACTTCGTATTCAACGTAGATACAGCATGTGATGTAACCATCACCTTTAACGCAGACACCAAGGAAATCACAGTAACAGGCGACGGCGTTTCGATGCCTGCTGATCTTGTGATCGATGCCATCCGTGCGGTTGGTAACGGCGAAGGCAACTGGCTCAACGGCGCAGGGTGGGATCCCGGAAACGACACCAACATGATGACTGAGGTTGAACCCGGCATCTATGAGATCACCTTCAATGACGTAGCTGCTTCCTTTGGATATCAGCTCAAGTTTGCCGCAAACGGCAGCTGGGGCGCTAACTGGGGCGGCGCTGAAGAAAACGAGGCCGTAAGCGGTGAGACCTATGACGGCGTTTGGGACGGCAGTAACATCAACGTTGAGGTTGAAGATGACGGCGCAACCGTAACCGTGAGACTTGACCTGACTAATTTTGACTATGCAACTAAGACCGGCGCAAAGTACAGTGTCGATATAGCTTATCCCTCGTAATCCATCGATAAGTGAATAACCATCACTGAGAACAGCGGTGACTTCGTATGAAGTCGCCGCTGTGTTTTATATGGATCAGGGAATTGTTATGTTATTGTATACACAAATTCCGCCGTTAATAAAGATTTATTATTCTTTTATCGACTTGAACGTCCCATGCTTATGTGTTAAAATATGAATAAGAGAATATTGGGTGATTATCGTGAATATAGATAAGATAAAAGAGTTTTTAAAAAATCACAGAAAAGCGGTCATAGGCGGCAGCGTTGTTTTAATGACGCTGCTTTTAGTGCTGCATATGTTTTTGTTTAACGGTTTGTTTAACGCAGGTGATAGCAATATCAAGCCTCAGTCCAATATAAATCCCCGTGTAGACGAGATCCAGCAGAAGGGTGCGGTCGTACTGTCTGAGACTTTATCCTCCTCACAGGCTGCTTCCGTTGCCGCCACAAAAAAGAAAAAAGCAGCTGTTACCACAGCAGCTCCGCGCGCGACACGTCAGACTCCGACAACGGCAACCAACCTCTCCGGCGTCAACACGCAGTTTGCAACAGCACAGCCTGTTGAGACTCCGGCGGATTATAACGCACAGTGGAACGCAGGGTATCTTGTGGCTATTGATAATCCCGACAGCGGCTACAGCACAGGTCAGGTCAACCTGACGGACGAGGACAGAGATTTGCTGGAGCGCCTTTGCTACGGTGAATTCGGCGGCGGCGGTTTTGTAGGCGCGTCGCTCATTGCACAGTCAGTCAAAGACGCTATGTATTACCGCGGCTTTTCAAGCGTTGCTGAGGTCATACGCAAATACGGCTACACCGGAAGCACCACCATCGGCAAAAATGAGGCGTGTCAGCAGGCGGTCAAGTATGTGTTTGACGAAAACCACGACGCTGTACAGCATCGCATTATGCTGATGTATAACCCGTATATGGTGTCAAGCTCCTTCCACGAAAGCCAAAACTTTATCCTCTCCTACGAAAGCGTCCGTTTCTTTGACGAGTGGTGATTATTCTCCGCCTTTGGAAGTGTTCGGCTTTGCAAAAATCGTCATCAACGGCGGGTCTGAAGTTTTGTTTGGCGTTTGCAATGGCTTACAACGTTTAGGTTTTTAACAGAATTTAACAGTATAAAAAAGGTCGGTTCAAGCTGAAATTGAACCGACCTTGATTTTCTTTTATCTTAGATTATGCAGTTTCTTCCTCTTTGTCGAGCAGACACTCTACCAACACAGCCTTCTGTGCGTGCAGGCGGTTTTCCGCTTCCTCAAAGATTTCGTTTGCGTGTGCCTCAAATACATCGGCGGTGATCTCCTCGCCGCGGTGAGCGGGCAGGCAGTGAAGCACCATGCAGTCGTCGTTGGTGACAGTCATTAAGTCCTCGTTTACCTGATAGCCCTCGAACGCAGCCTCGCGGATCTTCTTTTCCTCTTCCTGACCCATAGAAGCCCAAACGTCGGTCAATACAACGTCAGCGTTCTTTGCCGCTTCCTTGGGATCGCGAACGATCTCAAACTTGTCGCCGAACTGCTTGCCGAATTCCAAAATATGCTCGGGCGGCATATAGCCTTCGGGACACGCGGCTGAGAAGCTCATTCCTGTGCGCAGTGCGCCGACGATCAGCGAGTTCATCATGTTGTTGCCGTCGCCGATAAAGCACATCTTTAATCCTTCAAGCTTGCCCTTGAATTCGCGGATAGTCATTAAATCTGCAAGCACCTGACAGGGATGGCAGTAGTCGGTCAGACCGTTGATGATCGGAATTGAGCCGTACTCCGCCAGAGCCTCGACCTCGCTCTGCTCAAAGGTACGGATCATGATAGCGTCCAAAAAGCGGCTGAGCACGCGCGCAGTGTCCTCAACAGGCTCGCCGCGGCCGATCTGCAGGTCATTTGAGCTTAAAAACAGCGGATAGCCGCCCAGCTGCGTCATGCCTACCTCAAATGATACGCGGGTACGGGTGCTGGATTTTTCAAAAATCATACCCAGAGTCTTGCCGGCAAGCAGCTTGTGCTCAATGCCGTGCTTCTGTTCGTATTTGAGCTGGTCTGCAAGGTTCAGGGTTTTGATGATCTGCTCTGACGACCAGTCCTCAAGCTTCAATAAATGTTTCATTGTATCAACACTCCTCTAATGTGGATTTTAAGGGCACCTCTAAAAATTCACTGTTGTTCAGAGGTGCGGATATTTTATAGTAGATTTTTGTCAAAACGACGATGTCATACTGACGTATAACGAGGAGTTTTGGCAGAAATATGCTGTGAAAGATTTGTGACTATGGGCAGCTATGAATTTTTAGAGATGCCCTTAGCATACTGATTGCTTCGTCGATTTCTGCCTTTGTGATGATAAGAGGCGGCAGCATCCGCAGCAAGTCCTTGGCTGTTATGATCAACAGTCCGTTTGCTATGCACTTGGCGGCAGCTTCGTGAGCGTCGCCGTCGATTTCGATGCCGACCATAAGACCCATGCGTCGCACGCCCTTGACCTTGGGAAGTTCGAGGAGCTTTTCTTCAAGATACGCGCCCTTTTCCTCAACTGCGTCTAAAAATCCGGGTTGTGTAATTGTGTCCAGCACGTAGTTTGCGCCGGCGCAGACCACCGGATTTGCTCCAAAGGTGGTGCCGTGGGTGGAGGGAGACATAACGTCTTTAAGCTTATCGGCGCACAGGCAAAGACCAATCGGAAGTCCGCCGCCGATTCCCTTTGCTACCGTTACCAAGTCCGGCTTGATACCGTAGTGCTCATAAGCGAACAGCTTGCCGGTTCTGCCGATGCCTGTCTGAACCTCATCGACGATAAGCAAAATATCCCGTTCGCGGCAAAAGCGCTCGAGCTCTCTAACATAGTCTTTATCTAAAATATTCACGCCGCCTTCGCCCTGGATAACCTCAAACATCATCGCGCAGGTGTTGTCGGTAACGGCGTTTTTCAAAGCTTCAAAATCATTTGCCTCGGCAAACGCAAAGCCCTCGGTAAAGGGGAAAAAGTAATTGTGGAACACGTCCTGACCCGTGGCGGAAAGTGTGGTGACTGTTCTGCCGTGGAAGGAGTTTTTCAGCGTTACGATTTGGCTGCGGCCCTTGCCGTATTTGTCAAAGCTGTATTTGCGCGCCACCTTGATGGCACATTCATTTGCTTCCGCGCCGCTGTTGCCGAAGCAAGCCTTGGAAAGCCCGGTCAGTGTGCAGAGCTTTTCGGCGAGGTCGCTCGCCTGCTTGCTGTAAAAATAGTTGGACATATGCTGTATGGTTGCGGCTTGTTCGGACACAGCCTTGACCCAGCCTTCGTCGCAGTAGCCGAGGCTGTTGACGCCGATGCCGGAGCTGACGTCGATATATCGCTTGCCGTCCTCGTCATAGGCTATAACGCCCTTGCCGCGCTGCAACGCAACGTCATACCTGCCGTATGTGTGCATTATATACTGCAAATCCTTTTCTTTGGTTGTCATAGTGTACCTCGCTTGTTGTTGTAGGAGAAAACATAGACGTCGTCGCGTTTTTCAAAGCCGAAGTCGCGCCAAAAGTCCTGACCTGTTTCGTTGTTTTGGTAGCAAAAGATATGAGTTTTGTCGATTCCGTCAGCAGCTATACAGGCGATTGCTCTTTCGGCAAGCTTGTGTCCTATCCGGCGGCGGCGATACTGCGGCAATACAGCCATATGGTGAATAAATCCGCGTCTGCCGTCGTGTCCCGCAAGGACCGTGCCTACGATTATGCCGTCGGTAACGGCAACCTGACTCATACCGGCGTTGCGTTGCAGATACCGCGCGATTTGGTCGCGTTCGTCCGCCTTTGATAAAGCGCGCTTGCTGGTGATTTGCCATATGGCAAATACCTCGTCGTAGTCATCAATTGTCATTGGTCGAATTATCATATACCTATCCTTAATCGTATCAGTAAAACATTGTGCCGATACCTTCGTCGCTGAACAGCTCCAGTAAGATGGAGTGCTCCATCCTGCCGTCGATGATGTGTGCGCGGCTTACGCCGTTGCGCACCGCCTCAACACAGCAATCTATCTTGGGGATCATGCCGCCCTTGATGATACCGTCGCGCTTTAGCATGGGCACCTCGCTGACGTTGACCACGGGGATAAGCGAATCGGGGTCGTTTACGTCGCGCAGCAAGCCCTTGATATCGGTCATTAAAATCAGCTTTTTTGCGCCGAGCTTTGCCGCTATCTGCGCCGCGGCGAGGTCGGCGTTGATGTTATATACATTGCCGTCATAGCCTCCGGCAACGGTTGCTACTATAGGCAGATAGCCGTCGCCTATGACCATTTCTATCGGCGCGGGGTTTACCTCGCGGATCTCGCCTACAAAGCCCAGATCCGCCGCGCCGGAGGTCAGCTTGTCCGCCATCAGCATTCTGCCGTCCAAGCCGCACAAGCCCATTGCCTTACCGCCGTGGCTTTCAAGCAGCTGAACAAGGCTCTTGTTTACCTTGCCCGCAAGCACCATCTGAACTATGTCGATGGTTTCGTGGTCGGTAACTCGCATGCCGTTTTTGAATTTGCTTTCCTTGCCGACCGCCTCGAGCATAGCGTTTATCTCAGGACCGCCGCCGTGAACCAGTACCACATTGATGCCGACCAGCTGCATAAGCACAAGATCGTTCATGACCGCGGCTTTCAGTTCCTCATTGATCATGGCGTTGCCGCCGTATTTGACGACGATAGTCTCGCCTGTCCATTTTTTGATGTAGGGCATAGCCTGAATCAATATTTTTGCCCTTATTTTATTGTCCATTATTTACTCCTTTATAGAGTTTAGAGTTAAGAGTTTAGAGTTTAATCTCAACTCTCAACTAAGTTATGTTCGATAATCTCCGTTGATTTTTACATAGTCATATGTTAAGTCGCAGCCGTAGGCTTCGGCATATGCGTTGCCGTCGCCGAGGGTTATGAGGATATCGATTTCCTTTTCAAGCAAGATCTCCTTTGCCTTGTCCTCGTCAAAGGCAAGTCCGCAGCCGTTTTGACAAACCATGATCTCGCCCTTACTGCTGCGATAGGATACGTCGATCGCCTTTACGTTTACCTCTGCGCCGCTGTAGCCGATGGCGCACAAGATCCTGCCGCAGTTTGCGTCCGCGCCGAACATTGCCGCCTTGACAAGACTGGAGCAGATGACGCTTTTGGCGATGGTTTTTGCGGTAAGATTATCCTTAGCGCCGTTTACCTTGGCTATAACGAGTTTTGTTGCGCCCTCGCCGTCGGAGGCGAGTTTTTTGGCTACATTCTTAAACGCCGCTGTCAGCGCCGCGACAAAGGCTTTGTAGTCCTCGTTTTGGGTGATGATCGGCGTGTTGCCTGCCATGCCCGACGCCATTATCGCAAGGGTGTCGTTGGTGGACATATCGCCGTCCACACTGACCATGTTGTAGCTTACGTCAGCCGCTTCGAGCAGCGCTGCACGAAGCATCTCGGAGGATATAGCCGCGTCTGTGGTGACAAACGAAAGGGTGGTGCCCATGTTGATGTGTATCATACCGCTGCCCTTGGCGATGCCGCCGATGGTTACGGTTTTGCCGTCCAGCGTTAGTTGAACCGCCCACTCCTTTTTTACGGTGTCTGTGGTCATGATAGCTTCCGCCGCGTTGGTACCGCCGTCTTTGGATAATATATCCTTTAGAGCGTCAACGCCCTTTGCGATAGGCTCAATAGGAAGCGCCTGCCCGATAACGCCGGTAGAGGCGACGATGATGTTGTTCTCGTCAAGCTGTAACGCTTCCGCGGCTAAACGGCACATGGCGTTTGCCTTGTCCATTCCGTCGGGGTTACAGGCGTTGGCGTTGCCCGAGTTTACGATCACCGCCTGAGCTACGCCGTTTTGAAGGTGCTCTTGGGTTACGTAGATGGTGTCGGATTTAACGGCGTTCTTTGTAAAAATCGCCGCAGCGGTACAGGGACGCTCGCAATAAATGATAGCGAGGTCGCGCTTGCCGCTTTTAGGCAGCAGGGGTTCATTTGCCGCAACTGCCTGCGTCGCGTTGGTCGCCGCCTTTACGCCTGCGCATACGCCGTTTGCAGTAAAGCCCATAGGCGCGGTGACGGAGCCGTCGATAAAAGTGTAGTTGTTCATAAATGTTTCCTTTATTGGTTCTCTCTGATAAAACGTTTCTCGCGTAACGCCGACTTACCCTTACAATTCGTTCTGAAGTCCGCGATTTGACTGTCGGGGCACCCGACTAAAACGCCGGAGGCATGATCATCAGTCCCGTCGTTTCGTCGAGACCGAAGATGATGTTCATGTTCTGGATCGCCTGACCTGCCGCGCCCTTGACCATGTTGTCTATGGCGGCGCAGGCGATCAGCTTGCCTGCGCGGCTGTCGTGATGAATGGAAACGTCGCAGAAGTTCGAGTAGCGCACGTTATGGATGTCGGCGCACTTGCCGTCCGGCAGCAGGCGCACAAATACTTCGTCTTTATAATAATCCTCATAGGCTTTGCGGATCTGCTCAAAGGTAACTCCGTCCTTGATGTCCGCGTATACCGTGGCAAGGATTCCGCGGTTGACGGGCAGCAGATGAGGAACAAAGGTTAGAGTAACATCCTCGCCGCTAAGCTTTGAGAGTGTCTGTTCGATTTCCGGCGTGTGGCGGTGCGCCGCGACCTTATAAGCGTGGAAGCCCTCGTTGAGCTCCGGAAAATGGCTGCCCTGAGTGGGCTTTCTGCCTGCGCCCGTTACGCCGCTTTTGCAGTCGCAGATGATGCCCTTTGTCGAAACCAGACCGTTGACAACGGCGGGAGCGATGGCGAGCGGAGAACAGGTGGTGTAGCAACCGGGGTTTGCCACCAGCTTTTTGCCCTTGATATGCTCGCGGAAGAACTCAGGCAGTCCGTATACGCTCTGCTCATGCAGCTTCTTATCCAAAAACGTGCCGCCGTACCATTCGGTATATTCGTCCTCGCTTTTAAGGCGGAAGTCCGCGCCTAAGTCAATAAACGCCTTGCCTGCGCCAATGCACTTGGCGGCAAGCTCCTGAGACAGTCCGTGGGGAAGAGCGGCAAAGATCACGTCGCTCTTTTCAACTACCGCGTCGCTGTTTTCGCAAATCATGTTATTTAAAAATGTGTAGGAGGGGTAAACGTCGCTGAGCGCCTGACCCTCGAAGGAGACCGAGCTTATGGCGGCAACCTCCGCTTCCGGGTGCGCAAACAGCAGGCGAACCAGCTCGGCGCCGGCGTATCCTGTTGCTCCTACTATTCCTGCTTTTATCATTTTATTCATCCTTTAAGTTATTTGTAATTTCCGCTACGCGCTGCGCCTGTGCCTTGACAAGTTCAGGAGCGGGACCGCCGAACGCGGTACGCTGCGACACGCATTTTTCCAGCGAGATAGCGTTGTAAACATCTTCGTTAAACACAGGGCAAACTGCCTTGTATTCTTCTATGGGGAGGTTCTCCAAATCGGTGTTCAGCTCAATGCAGCGTGCAACCAGCTCGCCTGTTGCCTTGTACGCGTCGCGGAACGGCACACCGTTCTTTGTAAGCCAGTCGGCGCAGTCGGTGGCGTTGATAAAGCCGCCTGCCGCCGCCTTGCGCATGTTCTGCGGCAGTACGCGCATGGTGTCAAGCATCGGAGTAAAGGCAGTCAGGCACATCTTGACGGTATCGACCGCGTCAAAGATAGCTTCCTTGTCCTCCTGCATGTCCTTGTTATAGGCAAGCGCGATTCCCTTCATAACGGTGAGCAGCGTCATTGTGTCGCCGAACACCCTGCCGCTCTTGCCGCGCACCAGCTCGGCAATGTCGGGGTTCTTTTTCTGCGGCATAATGGAGGAGCCGGTGGAAAACGCGTCGTCAAGCTCGACAAACTTGAACTCCCAGCTGCACCACATGATGATCTCCTCGGAAAAGCGGCTGAGGTGCACCATGATGATGGAGAGCACAGAGGCGAACTCAATGCAGAAGTCGCGGTCGGACACGCCGTCCAAGGAGTTGTTTGTGATGCGGTCAAAGCCGAGCAGCCCGGCGGTGACGGTGCGGTCGATGGGGTAGGTGGTTCCCGCCAGCGCACAGGAGCCGAGCGGCATTTCATCCATGCGCTTTAAGCAGTCCTCCAAACGGGACACGTCGCGCAGCAGCATTTCGCCGTAAGCCAGCAGATGATGACCGAAGGTGATGGGCTGTGCTCTTTGCAGGTGGGTGTAGCCGGGCATGACGGTATCGCTGTACTGCTCCGCCTTTTTGGCGATGACGGCTATAAGGTCAACGACCATGCTCTTGACGTTGACTACCTCTTTTTTCAGGTAGAGCTTGGTGTCTACCGCCACCTGATCGTTACGGCTGCGCGAGGTATGCAGGCGCTTGCCGTTGTCGCCTACGCGACGTGTCAGCTCGCCCTCGATAAAGGTGTGGATATCCTCCGCCTCGGGGTCGATCGTTAGCGCTCCGCTCTCGATATCCGCCAAGATCCCGTTTAAGCCCTGCACGATGTCCATGGCGCTTTCCTCGGTGATGATACCGCACTTGCCCAGCATGGTGGCGTGAGCTATGCTGCCCTCAATGTCCTCCCTGTACATCCTGCTGTCAAAGGAGATGGAGCTGTTAAAATCGTTTGTGGTTTTTGAAAGTTCCTTCTTAAATCTGCCTTTCCAAAGCTGCATGGTTTTCCTCCGCCCTAAAAAACACGTTATGGGCAGGGGTATTTCACCCTGCCCGAACTGATTTGATATTCTTATTTGATCAAGCCTTTTTTAGCCCTAACCTTGATGGGCAGACCGAACAGGTTGATGAAGCCTGCGCTGTCGTTCTGGTCGTAAACCTCGTCCTCGTCAAAGGTGGCGATCTCCTCGTCATACAGTGAGTAGGGGCTGGTAACGCCGGCGTCAATGATGTTGCCCTTGTAGAGCTTGAGCTTGACGTCGCCGGTCACATACTCCTGAGTGCTGTCCACAAACGCGGACATTGCCTCGCGCAGAGGGGTGTACCACTTGCCGTCGTAAACCAGATCCGCAAAGGTGTTTGCAAGGTTCTGCTTGTAGTGCAGGGTGTCCTTGTCAAGGCAGATCTCTTCGAGCTTTGCGTGAGCCGCATACAGGATGGTGCCGCCGGGGGTCTCATAAACACCGCGCGCCTTCATGCCTACCAGACGGTTCTCGACGATGTCGGTGATGCCTATGCCGTTTCTGCCGCCGATCTCGTTGAGCTTTTCAATCATGGCAACGGAGCCGGTCTCTTCGCCGTTGAGCTTTACGGGGATACCCTTTTCAAAAGAGATGGTAACATATTCGGGCTTGTCGGGCGCCTGCTCGGGAGATACGCCCATCTCCAAAAAGCCTTCCTTGTTGTAAGTCGGCTCGTTAGCGGGATCCTCTAAGTCCAGACCCTCATGGCTGAGGTGCCACAGGTTCTTATCCTTGGAGTAGTTGGTTTCTCTGTTTATCTTAAGAGGAATTTTCTTAGCCTCGGCATACGCTATCTCCTCCTCACGGGATTTGAACTCCCATGTTCTCCAGGGAGCGATGATCTTCATGTCGGGAGCATATGCTTTGATAGCCAGTTCAAAACGAACCTGGTCGTTGCCCTTGCCGGTGCAGCCGTGACAAATTGCGTCGGCGCCTTCGGCTTTGGCGATCTCTACGATCCTTTTTGCGATAACGGGACGCGCAAAGCTGGTGCCCAGCAGGTATTTGCCCTCGTAAACCGCGCCTGCCTTAATGGTAGGGAATACATATTCTTCTACAAATTCTTTGTTTAAATCTTCGATATAAAGCTTGCTTGCGCCGGTGGCGATCGCTTTTTCCTCCAAGCCGTCAAGCTCGGTGCCCTGACCGACGTTGCCCGACACCGCAATAACCTCGCAGTTATCGTAATTTTCCTTGAGCCAGGGGATGATGATCGATGTATCAAGACCGCCGGAATAGGCAAGTACTACTTTTTTGATTTTGTTATCAGCCATGGTAAATTCCTCCGTATTTTTTGTTTCTATTACATTATACTCCAAAGAGCGGAAAAATCAAGTGTTTTTTGAATAAATATTCAATTTTTTGTCTTTGCACAAAATTTAAGGCGCATGCGAAGGAAAATCGCATATTTGGCTGAAAAAATCTAATAAAAACCCGTCTGACATTAAAATATCCACAGTTAAATCGACGTGTAGCATACTGTGAATATACATTGAATGCGGATGATTATTCATAATAGTGAATATTTCAGGCGGAATATTGAATAATATTCAAAACCGTGCTATACTATAAGCAACACTTGACCGCATACTTATTATATAGGAAAAATTGAAAGGATGGATCATATGAGTCAGTTTACCGAGATCAAACCGCAGGAAATCACGGAAAATCCGTTTCAGCTGATCGGAAACGATTGGGCGCTGGTAACGGCAGGCAACGCGGAAAAGTTCAACACAATGACGATCAGTTGGGGCGGCGTTGGTATTATGTGGAACAAGCCGGTCACATTCAGCTTTATTCGTCCGCAGCGCTACACCTTTGGCTTTATGCAGGAAAACGGCTGTTTCAGCATGAGCTTTTTTGATGAAGAATACCGCAAGGCGTTGGCATTCTGCGGCAGCAAAAGCGGCAGAGACGTTGACAAGGTCAAGGAAACCGGTCTTACTCCTGCGTTTACCGAGGAAGGAGTGCCGTATTTTGAGGAAGCTAAGCTTGTGCTCGTTTGCAAAAAGCTGTACGCTCAGGACCTTAACGAGCAGAGCATAATAGTTCCTTTTGTCAAGGAAAGCTACAACGGCGACGACTACCACAAAATGTATGTCAGCGAAATAATAAAGGTATTAAAAAAGTAGGTATCGAGCATAAAACGGAAAATTTCATTATATTGGCAAAATAATACATTAATTAATTGAAAAATACGCTCTAAAATACTTGACTTTCGGATGATGTTGGTGTATAATCCTCTTTGTCGTTAAAACAGCGACAGATATTATCAGTTGGTGTCGATGACGCCGGGGGTCCACCTGTTCCCATACCGAACACAGAAGTTAAGCTCAGTGGTGCCGAAGATAGTGCCTTGGCGACGAGGTGTGAAAATAGGGAGATGCCAACATTTATAAAGCGTCCACCCAGTAGGGTGGGCGTTTTTTTATGCAGATTATTAGGTATTAGTATTATACTGATTGCGAGGTAACTATGATCGATACCCTGATGAAGCTTCCTACCGTGTGGGAGGCTTTAAAAGAAAGCGATAAGCCGGTGGTGCTTTACGGCATGGGCGACGGCGCTGACAAGGTCCTTGCCGCCTTTGAGCGTTACGGGATCAAAGCGTCGGGAGTTATGGCGAGCGACGGTTTTGTACGCGGTCAGCAGTTTCACGGTTTTACGGTAAAGAAGTGCAGCGATTTTGAGCGCGAATACGGCGATTTTACAATAGCGCTTTGCTTCGCGAGCCAATTGCCGGAGGTCATGGCGCATATCCGTGAGGTGGCGCAGCGGCATAAAACTCTTGTTCCGAGCGTGCCGGTGTTTGGCGGTGTACTGTTCGACAGGGAGTTTTTGGTTTCCAATCAAAGCGAAATCGGGCAGGCATACGCGCTTATGGCGGATGAACAGTCGCGGCGGGTGTTTGAGGGAGTTCTGCGGTTTTACCTGACAGGCGAGCTTGAGCTCCTTGACGGCATCACGACCGGTAAGGACGAGGCGTTCGGCAATATCCTGCGCTTGGACGGCAACGAGCTATACGTGGATTTAGGCGCTTACAACGGCGATACGATAGATGAGTTTTTGCGCTACTGCGGCGGCAGCTACCGTAAAATAGTTGCGCTGGAGCCAAACGCAAAGAACTACAATAAGCTAAAGGATCACTGTGCGGACATGCCGCGCACGGAGCTTTGGCAGCTCGGCGCGTACAGTCATAACACCGTGCTGACCTTCAACAATAAGGCAGGGCGCAACAGCGCGATCACGTCACAGGGAGTTCAAACTCAGGTGGCGGCGTTGGACACTGTTTTGTGCGGAGCGGCGGCTACCTACGTCAAAGCGGACGTTGAGGGCGCGGACCGCGAAATGCTTTTGGGCGCAAAAAATACGCTGAAGCAATTCAAGCCAAAGCTCAATTGTTCAGCGTATCACAGGTTTGAAGATTTATTCAGGCTTCCGCTGCTCATCAGTCAGCTTAACCCCGATTACCGCATCTATCTGCGTCATCATCCGTATATCCCGGCGTGGGATACTAATCTTTACTGTGTTTAATTGTCGTCTTCCAACAGCCTGTCTATATCAGACATGTACTTATCGTAATCAAAATCATCATCATCTATGGATGAACGTGTAGCGGCAGCTGAGCCTTCGGTTCGGCTGCTGCTTTCATTTGCGCGCTGAGCCTGACGGGGTCTTCTTTGACCGGAGCTTTGTGCGGATTCGCGGCTCATACGGCGGCTTTCACGCTCGTCGCGGCGCTTTGCGCGGAGCAGAACCTCCTCCGCCTTTTTTTCGTCCTGTTTTTCTTTTCTGTGGCGTTCCTCGCCGAATACCAAATCGCCCAAAAACAAGCCGAAGATGCCGGCAACAAGATAAACAATAAGCAAAATGATGTTTGTAGCGTTGCCAAATCCGCCGTTATAAATAAACATGGACGGCAAAAAGCAAATCGGCGCGATCAGCGCAAACAAAAAGTCAAGTCCGTGCTTGGTGCTGAACAGTACAGCGCAGCCGATCTGTGTCAGCAGAAAGATAAAGTAGTACGGAATGGCATAAAACTGACTCATATCACCCATAAAGAACAGGGGAACAATCATGTATACCGCAAATATAACTACGGCATAGGGTAAATACTTTTTAACAACACTGTTCATAGCGATCCTCCAAAGCAGTCTTTTAAGCCTCTTTCTAAGTATTATACTATACTTTTGCAAAAATATCAAGCGCAATCGCAACTGATACGCCGAGGCAGCGGCTAATTTGAAAAACCATTTGACAATACAGCAAAAATATAATAAAATGATAATGACTATGGGCAATTGCCCAAAACAGTTTTTTGTGAGGTGAAATGTGAATGGACGCAGACGGAAATTTAGGCGGAGTTCCCGGGCGAAGTTGTAAGGAACGTGCTAAGGCGTTCATTACACATTACAATTAAAGCATTACCATGTAATTAAATAACGGAATTGTATGGTCATGTTTTAAGGCTCTACTTGACAAATCGCCCCGAACACGCCTCTTTCCACGATGCATTGACACGCAAAAGGAGGAGAGAGGATGGTTCAGGTTAACGTAACCATAACCGAAACGATCAAGGTGCTGCTTGATGAAAAAAAGTACGGCACCCTTAGAGACATCCTGATTACTATGAAGCCCTACGATATCGCGGCGGTGTTTGAGGAGCTTCAGGATGAAAAAACCCCGATTCTGTTTCGTATCCTGCCCAAGGAGCTTGCGGCGGAAACCTTTGTAGAGATGGATGAGGACACACAGGAGTTTTTGATCCACGGCTTCAGCGACAGCGAGCTGAAAGAAGTGGTAGACGAGCTGTTTGTGGATGACGCCGTAGATTTGATCGAAGAAATGCCCGCCAACGTGGTCAAGCGTATTTTGCGCCAGGCGGACAAGGATATGCGCAAGCAGATAAACGAGCTGCTTAAATACCCCGAGGACAGCGCGGGCTCGATCATGACCACCGAGTTTATCGTGCTGCGCCCCGACATGACGGCGGAAATGGCGATCAAGCGTATCCGCCGCACAGGTGTGGATAAGGAAACTATATATACCTGTTATGTCACCGATAAAAACAACAAGCTTATCGGTATTACCACCGTCAAGGATCTGCTTTTGGCGGAGGATGACGACCTCGTTCGTGAGCTGATGGAGGAAAACGTCATCTCGGTACACACACTCGACGACCAGGAAAACGTTGCGCAGATGTTTTCCAACTATAACTTTTTGGCATTGCCTGTTGTGGATAACGAACAGCGTTTGGTGGGTATCGTCACCATTGATGACGCGATCGACGTTATCCAGGAAGAGGCGACCGAGGATATCGAAAAGATGGCTGCTGTGTTGCCGTCGGATAAGCCCTACATGCGAACGGGTGTTTTCGGTCTGTACCGCAAGCGTGTGCCGTGGCTGCTGATCTTGATGCTGTCCGCCACATTTACAAGTACGATCATTTCGTCTTTTGACGGCGTTTTGGCTCAGATAATCATTCTGTCGTCGTTTATTCCGATGATCACCGGTTCCGGCGGTAACGCCGGTTCGCAGGCGTCCGTGTCGGTCATCCGCGCGCTGTCGCTTGGTGAGATCGAGTTTAAAAGCATGTTCGCGGTGCTGTGGAAGGAGATCCGCGTGGCGGTGCTGTGCGGTCTGACGCTTGCAGCCGCAAACTTCTTTAAGCTGTTGTTCTTTGATTTGCGCAGCTACAGCGGCGCCGGAGATCCTATTCAAATCGCATTGGTGGTATCGCTTACGCTGGTGGGTACCATTGTTATGGCGAAGATCGTCGGATCCAGTCTGCCTCTGCTGGCAAGCAAGATCGGCTTTGACCCTGCGGTCATGGCAAATCCGCTTATTTCAACAGTCTGTGACTCATTGTCGCTGCTGATCTATTTTGCGGTAGCCAAGAGCGTGCTGCCGATTTGATCCAAAGGAAAAAACAGTAATAGGGGAAGGGTATGAGCACAAGAAGAAAAAGAAGAAATAATAAAAGACGCCGCTCACACTCTATGGCGGAGTTTATGACGGTTTCGGCTGCTATTATTCTGGTGCTGCTGATCATTATCAACGTTGCCCCAATTGCTCCGAAGCCTAAGCCAAAGCCCGAGCAGGAGGTCCGGGTGACTCAGGCTCCTACCGAGGTGCAGTCGTACCAGATACAGGGCGTGCCTATCGTGTCGCAAAACGAGCTAAAGGCAGGGTGCGAAACCTACGCTTGTACCATGCTGCTTAAAAGTTTGGACTTTGATACAGACGAATTTGATTTTGCCGACAACTACCTGATCTGCTCGCCGATTTCCTACGGCGTCGACGGTACCCGCTTCGGTCCCGATATGTACTCTGCGTTTGCGGGCACGGTGGAAAACGGCTACGGTATTTATTCACCTGCTATGGCAAAGTCAATGAACAAGTTTTTTGAGGCGAAAAAGTCAAAGCTAAAGGCGACCTCGGTAGTCGGCGAAACTCTGGAGTCCCTTTGCGACAAATACGTAAAAAACGGAACAGCCGTTATGGTTTGGGCGACCACCTATATGCAGGAGCCATACGAGAAAGCCTCATGGGTGGTGGACTATGTGGACGAAAACGCCAAGACAAAAAAAGGCGACACCTTTACATGGCTGCAAAACGAGCATTGCATGGTGCTGATCGGCTTTGACCAAAAGGATTATTTAATGGCGGATTCCGTTGCCGGCAAGGTTTCGCATTTTGAAAAGAAGCTCGCCGAAAAGCGGTTCAAGGAGCTCGGCTCTCAGGCGATCGTGGCACAGGAACCGTAAAAATCCGAATAATAAATCAAAGCGACGCGAAGGCTTTTGCCCTCGCGCCGTTTTTTGGTTGCCGTTGGCTGAACAGCATACACACGCACGCTTTGCTGTCTTTTGCGCTGTCTTTGACGGCGTACACGTGATTTCTTGTGAGCAGAACCGAACACGATCTGTCCTGCCGCGTCCCACACCGCGCAGATAATAAAAATAAAAATACTGAAATTGATCATAAGCCTTCCCTCCGTTTTTTCATTACTTTTATTATAAATCGGAAGGTGTCCGATAAAACGGACAATGCTCTAAAAAATCGACCATAGTTTCGACTTTTGCGGATATTAAGATATTGTTTTGTGATTTTATACAAAAAAACGCTTGTGTGACGAATTGTTTTATGCTACAATATAGGCGCAGTTTCCCTATTATTCTGTCAAGATCGGACAGAACGAAAGGACGATACCTATGAAAAAAACAATCAATATTATCAGCATCATTCTGTCGGTGCTGATGCTTGCTTCCGTTTTTACGGCGAACGCGGCTCAGACCGGGGAAAAGGTCGGCGAGGTCACAAGCGTCAATACCTTTATTACCGCTCCAAAATCCGGTGATACGCCTAACCTCAGCGTCACTAAGGACAACAACGACTGCGAATTTGTCACTTCCGTTTATGCTCCCCACGGCACAGGCTTGGAGTTTTCCGTTGAAAGGGACGGCAGCCACTTCTATATGAAGCCGACTGATTTTTTTGAAGCGGGCGTGACCTATACGGCGATGGTGTTCCTTAAGGTGACCGATAATGCTTTCAGCGATGATCTGACCGTCACGATCAACGGCAGAAAGGCGGATATATATAAGATCAATTCCGGTATCATATACGCAACCTGCGATTTTACCGTTGACGGTGCCGGTTACTATGTCATAGGTCCCAAGGAGGTTTTCGGCGCCGCAGGCTGGGATATCATCGGAAGAAATGAATTGAAAAAGGATTCCGGAGATATTTACAGCGCAACGTTTTCGGTTTCCAAAGCATTTGAGACCATCCCCATCAAGGTGGCAAAGCTTGAAAACGGAGTCAAAACAGAATACGGAATGGACGGCACCGATTACAAATATTACTTTGGCATGAGCGCCGCAGGCAGCTTTACCGTAAGCTTTGACCTCCAAACCAAGGCAATTTCCGTTACAGGCAGTAATGTAACGGCGGCTAAGCTGGATTACAGTTACATTGCCGTTGCGGGCAACGGCATGCAGTCGGGCTTTTTGAACAATGAGATTTGGAACTCCGATACTTTAACCAATCAAATGCGCTTTGTATCTACCGACGTTTGGGAGATAACTTACCGAAACGTTAAGCCGGGTAAGGGATACTCGTTTTTGTTTTTAGCGGACGGCTTATGGGAGAACAGCTTCGGAGGTACCTACACCAGAAACGGTGCGGAAACCAAAGCGGATTTCAGGGGAAGCAATATCAAGTTTGACGTTAACACCGAGTCGGATGTTACTCTGCGTCTTGATTTGCGCAACTTTGATTATGATACGAAAAAGAGTACCTTTACCGTGACCATCAAACCGCTGGGATTTGTTCCGGGAGATATTACGGGCGACGGAGTAGTTAATATCAATGACGCTACCGCCGTTCAAAGGTATCTTGCAAAGTCGGTGGTTTTGAATGATGACCAACTTAAAGCCGCCGACGCCGACGGAAACGGTACGATAAATATCAACGACGCTACCGCTATTCAAAAGTATGTAGCAAGACTAATAAATCAATTAGGCTAATACTAATACCTAATAAAAAGTAGACAATCTTTGCGGTCTATTTTCCGCAATACTGCGTTGTCGTCCTTGCAAGGCGCCAGCCTTGCTGCGTCCTTCGCCTTGTCTTGCGAAAAATATCCTCGCAAAATATAAGTCTACTTTCTATCAGGAATTAGTATAAAACGCAGAAAAAGCCCTGCCGGTTTTCCGGCAGGGTGTTTATTCATATTGGTATGTCGTTTATCTGATGTTATCAGGTACCCCAGTATTCGTTGCCGCGAACCTCTTTTTCCCAAGAGCGGGTAACGTACCACTCTTTGAAATTGGTGGTCTTGCTGTCGTTCTTGATACGGCAGGCGTATTCGTCGTTGAATTCAGTCCAAGAAAGGTCGATAATGGTGTTATTGGCTTTCTTTGAGATTTCGATGCAGGGATTTGCGTTGGAGCCGTAGTAGGAAACACCGTTGAATTCCACATATTTTGTCTTAAGGATTGTGTTGTTCGCGTTGTCAGGAATCACGAACTTGCGGTTGTCGCCGACAAGCTTCGCGCTCTGGAGTTCAAGACTTGCGCCGTTGCGGATCGTGAACAGATCCAGATCCTTCTTTGCGGAGCAGTCGAAGCCGTTGCTCTTGCAGCACATGTTGATATAAACGCGTTTGCCCGCGGGGATCTCAAAGCCGCCCTTGTCGTTCAAGCCTTTTACGTTTTCGTCGAACTTGAAGCCCTTCTTTGCGTCGGCGGTCAGATACTGACCCTTCTTAAGAACTACGATGTTGAAGTTCTTGCCGCTGTCGATACCCTGTGACCAAGCGTCGATAAAGGAGGTGCAGCCCTTCTTCACTGAGCTGTCGCCGTCGATCACATACAGGTCGGTGGTGACGTACTTGCTCGGGATGGAAGCGTTTTCTTTAATAACGGTATTGAAGATCTTGTCGATATCAACCAGGCTCTTGTGCAGGTTGGTTGCGGTGTTGTCGTATTTTGCGTAGGGAGATTCGTCCTCGTTGACGGTGAT
>CAMHCD010000026.1 GCA_946183545.1 uncultured Clostridia bacterium | reverse complement strand
TCGCTGTGGACTCTTTTATTTTATTGTTTCAACTTCATTTTACAACGCGCGAATAAAAAAATTTTTTAAAATAATTAAAACAAAAGCTTGACAAAATAATTAAATTATTGTAATATTATAGTAGAAAGTGACAGATTATTCCTATCTTTTCATATACCTTCCAACTTGAGGCAGAAACTTGCGGTTTCTGCCTCAACTATTTATTGCTTGCGGAGGTGAGCACATGAACTCGATCGGGGTCTACATTCATATTCCCTTTTGTAAACAAAAATGCCCCTATTGTGATTTTTTCAGCGGTTCCGGCTCAGAAATAGAGTATGACCGCTATGTTCAGGCGACAATCCAAAAAATAGATTATTGGGCTCAGCTTTGCGACAAACAAGTAAGCAGCATATATTTTGGCGGAGGAACTCCCAGTGTTATAGGAACAGACAGGCTTTGTATGCTGCTTGATAAAATCAAATCAGCGTTTTCCGTGAATGATAACGCGGAAATAACATGTGAGATGAATCCGGAAAGCGCTAAAAAAATAGATTTTTTTAAAGTAAAATCTCATGGATTCAACCGTATTTCATTTGGGTTGCAAAGCGCTATAGAACGCGAGCTGAACGCGTTAGGCAGAATACATACCGCTCAGGATGCAAAATCAGCTGTTGAAAGAGCAAAAGAAGCAGGTTTTATTAACATATCGCTTGACTTAATGCTGGGTATTCCTTTCCAAACCGAGGAAAGCCTTAAGAAATCTATCGGGTTTTGCGCTGAATGCAGAGTAACGCATGTTTCTTCATATTTACTGAAAATTGAAAAAGGAACCCCTTTTTATTCTAATAAAGAAAAATTGCAATTTCCCGATGACGATGAGCAGGCACGACTGTATATGCTGACGGTCGATGAACTTGAACGATACGGGTATTGTCAATATGAAATATCAAACTTTGCTCAAAAGGGTTTTGAGGGCAGACACAATATAAACTACTGGAAATGCGGTGAATATATCGGGATCGGTCCTTCCGCTCATTCGTTTTTTGACGGAAAGCGGTTTTATTACGGCAGGAGCATGCAGGATTATTACGGCAGAAAGATCATTGACGACGGCACAGGCGGCGACAGTGAGGAGTATATAATGCTCGCGCTACGACTCAAGGAAGGCTTGGTGTTTCGGGAATACGAATCGCGCTACGGCGCTCCTATCCCCCCTGAATCCATGGAAAAAATCAAAAACTTTGCAAAACACGGCTTTATGGAAGTGGACAAAAACCACGCAGGTTTTACTAAAGAAGGTTTTCTTGTTTCAAATTCCATAATAAGCGATTTAATATAAAGGAGAGATAACATTGAAACAAAAAATAACCTCTGCACTGCTGCTGTTGGTAATGTTAGGATCTCTGTTATTGCAGGGCTGCAGCGCCGACACGGTGCTGAATGACTACTTAAAGATGGATCCACCGCAGCTAAACAGCAGCTCGCAAGCACAGCAATCGTCCGAAACCGGCGAGCAATCCTCACAAAACAGCAGTCAAGGAAACAGCAAGTCATCTTCCAAAGCCGCCGTCACCTATACCATGGCGGATATCAAAAAGCTGAGCAACACAAAATACTTCGCTAAAAAGACGCTGGAGCATATCTTTGACGGCACCATCAACAGCAAGGGCAAAGCGACGGGATATCATTACTCAATGGTATCCGACAGCAAGGGAAAAATAATTGACGGCACGCGCAGCGATACCGATAAGCACGGCGTTTTTACGGGTAAGGTAACGGTGAACAACGTCAAAAAGAACGGCTTTAGTTCTTTTTATCCTGAAAGCTGGACGCCGCAACAGGTGGTCGATGCGATAAACACCGCTTATAATGACGCTTTGGACAACAGCCGAAACACCTCAGGCGATTTGTGGGTCGGTTATTGTGACGACGGTCTGGAAATCGATATGTACCTAAATGATGACAGAAAAATCACCACCGCCTACCCCGTTTACGAAGGAGAATGAACATGATTGCATATACTATCAAGGTTTCACAGGGCAAAAAAGCGATACCGGTAATGGAAACGTCAGACCCGAAATATCAGCTTGCAGGAGAATTATTCCTTGCGGAACGAAGTTTTTTAAAGGAGCTTATCTCTTTTGCAGAAGATGATTCAGAATCCGAATTCAACGGTAATGCTTTTTCCGTACGCAAGGAAGCTGATTCGGTGTTGATCGAGAACACGGTTACTGAGGAAGAAATAAAGCTTGTGCAATCTGATTTTTTGGATTTACTGAACGCATATTACTTTGAATACAAACGAATAAGATAAAATATGAGCAGAAGGCATTCAAAAACCTTCTGCTCATTTTTTAAACTATTATAAAAATCAACCGTAAATAAACGCTTCGCCTGCTTTACCGTAGCCCTTGTCATATTTAGCGACAAATCTTTGAATACAGGTTGCGTCATCAATAGTGATCTTGCCGTCGTTGTTGACGTCGGATAATGATTTTGATAGCTTATCCGGCTCTGCCATATCTGCCAGCGTTTTTTGCAGCAACGTTGAATCGTCAACGGTGATGGATGTACTTTTGTTTACGTCGCCGGTCACAGCGGTCAGCACCTCGTGACTTGACGCATACTGAGAGGATATCCAAGCCGCGCGGCTTGTGAACCAATCTACGCTGTAATTATACATACCGGTGTGATTCTGCGAATAGCTCGTTGCGCTTGTATCCGTCTTATAAGTTAAGGTTTCCGGGTCAAAGGTAGCTTTTGTCAATGTAGAATGGTCGGCGATCCAGCTGCCGGTTTTAAGCAGCCAACCGCTTGCATAGTTCATTTCTGCGCTGTCATGAATAAGGTTGTAATAATCCTCGCTTGTGTAGAAATCAGCGTTGATATCCGGGTAGTTTTTGTTGCCTGCAAAGTGATCCATAGCAGGCACAAAGCACTCAAACCAGATTTTGGGTGCGGCATCAGTAACGTATTTGTTTTGGGAGATACGATTCATGATATTGGTGCTTGCCTTTTTACCGCTGCCCTTTCCCTTGAACTGACACCACCAACCTGTATACTTGGTGTAGTCTGTAACTCCTATGCTGCGCAGGTCGTTTGCTACTCCGTTTGCGTTACCCAACGAATTATCATAATCCCAAACAGGAGAACCGTAAAACTTATACTGACCGTTTTCGTCCTGCTTGTATGTAAAGAAGGTACTTGAAACGCCGGAATCCCAGTTTTTTCCAAGCTCGTTGATCAAAAACAGCTTAGTCATTGAATCAACATCAGCGACCGCCTCCAGATTACCTCTGAAAGTTGTAGCATTGAAGAATGCGTCAAATTTTGCTTTTACATACGCCTTGACTTCATCGTAGCCGGGCTCGCCGAATTCGATCTCAGGCGCTTTGATTGTGATTTTATTACCGCTGTCCGAACGGAAATAATAATCCTCATCGGTAGCGCTTGCGTCAACCTCGCATACGAACGAAAAATCCTCTTTAACGGTACCGTCTTCGTTAAGGTAATCGGTTTCTTCAAAATCAGAAATCAGCGAGGACGAACCAACCTCTACCTTCTCCGCCATCTGATAGGAGCCCCAGTAGTAACCGTCAACATAAAAATCTACGTAACGTGAATCCGAAGCGTACGGCATACCTACCGCGTCGGAAAGGTCATATAAAAAGCGATTGCGTGACAGAGAGTCATCCTGATAGTTTGCAAGGATAGAATACTTCTTGCTGCTTGCCATACCTGCTATAGAAACCTTTTTATCGTAGGTAATATTATATCCCTTTTTAGGCTTATCCCAAGTAGTATTACCTCTGCCCTTGATTTTTTTGATCACTGTGTTATCGATTTTGCCGTCGGGAGTAACAATAGCGCCCGTTGCTTTTGCGCTCAGGCTCTTATCCGAATTCAGATAACTCATAAGATCAGTACCGTTGCCGTCAGCGTTGGTATTGTTGATATAGATGGCAGCTTCGGCATTGGAGCGCATCAACTTTAGAGTATAGGTCTTGCTGTTAGCGGTTACACTGTATGATGTGCCAGTCTGATAGCTGACCCGTTCTGTTTTTTGCGGAGAAATAGTTACACCGTTAACGGTTACTGAAGTATTAAACGCGTTGTATAAATCCACCTGACCTTTGTCGGCGGAACTTGGCAGGAAAAAGTATTTTACAGTGGTATCCTCTTCGTAAAAGTCCTCGTCATGTTCGCTTTGCCATTCCTGCCACGCGTTTGCATCATTTCCTCCGAGTACAGCGTGAGCATATAACGCAGGGTGGTTTTCAAACGCAGTAGGAGCTGCGGATTCTGTCGGCTCCTCTTCCGCACTGACAGCCGCTGTAGAAACCGCACCCAACAGCATAACAGCCGACAATGCGCATGCTATGAATTTTTGCATATTATATATCCTCCTTTTCTGTGGTATAAATTATAATACCGTCTTTGCTTAATATATTGTCAGAATATCTATTCTGATAAAGCACTTTGCCGTCCGGCTTGATCGCAACGGGTTCTTCGCCTGCATTTAGCAAAACATGCAGCGTGCCGGATTTGATATAATGCACCAGTCTCGGAGCATCGGGTGATGTCATATAATCAAAGTCATTACTGCCGAATTCTTTATATTGATGACGTAAAGAAAGCAACTGCTTCACTTTTGACTTAAAAGCGTCGTGATCGCCGTTATCGATCTCATCCCACGGCATAGTGCTGCGGTTATACGGAGAATAAAGCCCTTTCATCGCGATCTCGGTTCCGTAGTAAAGGCATGGCGTACCGGGCATGGTCAACAGCATTGCAAGCTTTTGGATCAGTTCATCATCATTGCGGCTGATTTCCGCCACACGCGAGGTATCGTGCGTATCCAAAAAGTTAAACAGGACCTTGGTCGTTTGCTCGGGATAAAGCGTGCGGCAGTAGTTTAGGGAATAAATAAGATCGGTAAAGCTTAGCTTTTGGTTTTTAAAGAAGTCGTTGATACAACCCGGCAACGGGTAATTCATAACCGCGTCATACTCATTACCGCCGAGCCAGCTGATGGAATCCATCCAAATCTCGCCCAAAAAATAAATGTCGGGATTTACGCGTTTGACGCAGTCATTGAGATGACGGATAAAAGTATGCGAGACCTCGTCCCCTACATCAAAACGAATACCGTCTATTTTCCAGTCCTTAGCCCAATGCGTACACAGCTCGGAAAAATACTCTACTACCTCAGGGTTATTCGTATTCAGCTTAGGCATTCCTGCCCAGAATGAAAACGAAAAGAACCGCGCGTCCTCGGTGGAAAAATCATACTTGGCAAAATCCTCGCTGTTTATAAAAAACCAATCGTAGTATTTTGATGCTCTTCCCTTTTCAAATACGTCAGCCCATGCAAAAAACTCATGACCGCAGTGGTTGAATACAGCGTCGAGCATTACGCGGATGCCCATTTCATGCGCTTTGTCTATCAGTTCGATAACATCCTCGTCTGTACCGAAATCAGGATCGACCTGCCAATAATCGAATGTATTGTATTTATGGTTTGACCCGGAGGTAAAAATCGGGGTCATATATATTCCGCTGATACCCAAATCCTTTAAATACGGCAGTTTTTCGGTGATCCCCTTAATGTCCCCGCCGTAAACATCGTTCCATTTTGGATCGCTGAAATCGCCCCATTTTCGGAACTTATCATTTTGAGGACTGTTTTTGCTGCGGCAAAAACGATCCGGCATTATTTGATACCATACGGTGTCCTGTACCCAGCGCGGCGGTGTGATGATATCGGAGGGATTGATCCACGCGTATTTGTAATACTGCCATGAGGTATCATCTGCCTCAGACAGCGGAGTAATCTTGTTTTCACACATCACATATGTTTCGTTGCCGCTCGTGACTTCAAAATAATATTGCAACCGTTTATATCGCGGCTTAAGACGAATACTCCAAATTATATGATATTTCAATACAGCAAGCTTCTGCATAGCTACCTTATCACCACGCCATTTACGTTCGCGGCGAAGCTCATGAATAAAAGGATCCTGATGAACAATGGAAACCATGTCTATATCCTTGCCGGTTTTCAGGTTGATAACGACAGTGTCGCTGTCCAATGCATACGCATATTCTATTGTTGTGCGATGTGATAATGCCGATATATTCATAATAATCTCCTTAGGCTTCCTTTACCACTCGTTTTGTTTTCCATTTACCGCCCTTCCAGCGAATAATCATCAAAATACCGCGGAAACACTCATCGGCGGCGAGCGCGATCCACAGACCATATATACCTAATCCCATGACAACAGCAAGTAAATATGAGCCGAGAACACTGACGAACCACATCGAGAAGATAGCGCATCCGGCAGGATAATATACATCCCCTGCTCCTCTTAAACTCGCTATCAACACCAAATTGGTAGTGCGCCCGAATTCAAGCGCGATATTGATAAGCATAATATTTGCTCCAAGCTCGATAACATGCGGATTATCGGTAAATATCCCAATCAACTGATACCGCAGCAGCACTCCGGCAATACACATTGATATGGTTATAGCCAAAGCGCAAAAATATGAGTGCAATGCCTTGGAATACGCCTCGTCTGTTTTCTTTGCTCCGACCAAATGCCCGGTAATTATCTGGGACGCCTGCCCAACAGACACAGCTACCAGATAGAAAAACATTGTGATATTATTTAAGTAAGTTTTGGTTATCAGCTCTTCCTGAGTCAAAAAGTTTAATACTATGGAAGTGATAACAAGCTGTGAAAGGTTATACAAAAAGGTTTCAAGCGCAGCCGGTACTCCGATTTTTATCATTTCGACGGCATCGGAAAAAGGAAACGGTTTGAGCAGTTTAAATATACTGAGCTTTTCAATTTTCTTAAAAAGAAATATACCTAAAACAGCCGTTCCGACTATGCGGCTGATCGTGGTTGCTATCGCCACGCCCATAACACCGAGCTTTGGAAATCCGAATAACCCCAATACAAAAATGATATCCAGCGTGGTGTTCATTACATTCATACCGACTGTAACGTACATAGATATTCTGGTTAAGCCGTGATTGCGCACAATGACCGACATGGCGTTGAGCACTGCCTGCAAAAACAAAAAGCCTCCTACCACAGACAGATACATCGAGCCGAATTCCAGTACCTTACCCTTTGCTCCGATCAGTGAAAGGATGTTTTTGCTGAAAATCAAAATAATAACACTTGCAATAAGCCCGAGAACCAAATTAAATGTAAGTGATAACGCTGCGATTTTAGACGCATTTTCTCTTTTGCCTGCTCCTAAATTCTGAGAGATCAAAACAGCGCTTGCTCCCGAAACGACCGTAAATACAATAGTAATGATGGATACAGCCTGATTTGCGGTATTGACCGAAGCAGCGGCTAAATCGTCATAACGGCTGAGGACAAAAACATCTACAATCCCCAGAAGCATAAATAAAGCAACTTCAATAAAGATAGGCCATGCAAGGTGAAATAGCTTTAATTCTTTCATAAATAATCCTAAAATTTTTCACAAATATCTCATTCTATATTGTATTATACATTTTTTTGCGCTATAATACTAATAATATTATATGAACTTTTTAACACAAAACGATTATGAGGTGAGTTGATGCTTGCTGTTCACGAAACAAAAACACACGGCAGATTCTCTTTTCCCTATGCAATCTACGGCGGCTTGCTTCCCGAATCATTGAGCGGTTTCCCCCTGCACTGGCACGACGAAGCTGAAATTATTTTTGTCAACAAAGGAAGCATGACGGTAACTGTACAAAACGATGATTATGTACTTAACAAAGGAGATGCGGTGTTTGTACAACCGCAAACGATCCACGCTATAAATCAATTGGATAATAACCATGCGGATTACTTTACTATTCTGTTCCGTTTTTCATTGCTGTCAGTAGGAAACGGCGGACTCTGTTATCAAAAGTATCTGGAACCGATCTATATGCAACGAATGCTCACACCCCGATATATTTCTCAGGATGGTGAACTCGGTAAGCAGATAGCTCCATACCTGCACCAACTGATCGATCTGCGCGGAAACACTAACGAAAACGAATTGCTGATAAAATCATGCTTATATGGCATCATGCACTATATTTGCCTGTCTGTGACACCTGCAAACAATGAGGAGCAGTATGTTATAACCCTGCATGACAAGCTCAAAAAGACGCTTGAGTATATTCAAAACAATTACGGTGAGAATATCAGTGTAAAACAGGCAGCTACAATAAGCAACTTTTCAGCGAGTCATTTTTCCAAGATATTCCGTCAGCTTACAGGCACATCCTTTACACAGTACTTAAAAAACTATCGTCTGGAGATTGCGTCGGAAAAGCTTTGCAGCGGTGAATACAGTATATCCGAAACCGCTTTTGCCTGCGGCTTTAACAATCTATCATACTTTACAAGGGCGTTTTTTGACAAGTATAAGGTAACGCCCAGCGAATATAAGAGTATTAAATAACGGAGGTTTCTATGCAGAACAAAAATCTTATCGCTTCGACCGTAATAAACCTGTTTATTTTTGTTGCTAGCATCGCTGTGATCATCTCGTATTTTTTCGGTAATCTTTCACCTGAGGTCGATACGCCTGTACAAAAATTCAATTTTTTTACAACAGACAGCAATTTACTGGCGGCACTTGCCTCGTTATCAGTAGGAATTGGCAACATTCTTATTCTAAAAGGTAAGCTTGACCGTTTGCCCCATGCGATCATGGTGTTCAAGCTGATGGGAGTTGTTTCGTTGCTGTTGACCTGTATAACGGTCATGGTGCTGTTGATACCGATCTACGGCGCAAAAATGCAACTGGGCGGAACAGCGTTTCATATGCATTTGGGAGCGCCCTTGCTGAGTCTGATATCCTTTGTATTTTTGGACGGATTCGGCAAAATCAAGCTGCGCAATGCACTGTGGGGACCGCTGCCTATGCTGATTTACGGCACGGTTTACCTATGGCAGGTTGTGGTGATCGGTTTTAAAAACGGCGGATGGTTTGATTTTTACGCCTTAAATCAAAACGGTAAATGGTATCTTTCGCTTATTATAATGACGTCCGGCACTCTTGCCCTGTCTATAATAACCCTTCTATTGCATAATATCTTCATTAAAAAGAGTAATAAAACAAATAAATCGTCCGATTCACTTGAAAAATAAACGAAAAAGCGTTATGATATATGATTGTATAAAGCACTCAGGAGGTCAAAAATGTTGAACAACAAAGAAAAGCGTATTCCGGTTTCCCTGCTGACGGGATATCTCGGAGCAGGAAAAACAACGGTATTGAACCATGTCCTTGCAAATCAGGACGGATATAAGGTCGCTGTTATTGTAAATGATATCGGCGAGGTCAATATTGACGCGTCGCTTATTGCCAAAGGCGGCGCTGTAACTCAGAAGGACGATAACCTTGTCCCGCTGCAAAACGGCTGCATTTGCTGTACATTAAAGGTAGACTTAATGAAGCAGATCATTGAGCTTGCCAAATCCAAGCGCTTTGACTATATTCTGATCGAAGCTTCGGGTATATGCGAGCCCGGTCCTATTGCGGGCTCTATTTGTATGCTCGACGGTACCGACCCCAACGCGCAGCTTCCTGCCGTAGCGTATTTAGACAGCATTACCACTGTTGTTGACGCAAAGAGAATGGCGGATGAGTTCGGTTCGGGCGCATCGCTTATGCAGAAGGATCTGGACGAAGAGGACATCGAAAACCTTTTGATCCAACAAATCGAATACTGCACCACTATTGTACTTAATAAAATCGACGAAGTTACCGAACAGGAAAAGGCGGATGTTCTTGCTGTCATCAAAGCTTTACAGCCTGACGCAAAAATCATCGAAACAAATTACGGCAAAATCGACGTAAAAGAGGTTCTTTCCACCGGCAACTTTGATTACAGAAAAATCATTCAGAGTGCCGGCTGGGTTAAGGCGATGGAGCTTGAAGGTGAAAACTCTGAGGATCTTGATCATGACGAGCATGAACACCATGACCATCACGATCACCACGAACACGATGAACACGATCATGAGCATGATCACGGTCACCATTATCACCACCATCACCACGACGAGGGCGAAGCCGAGGAATACGGTATCGGCACCTTTGTATATCAAAACGTAAAGCCTTTTGACAAGGATAAGTTTGAGCAATTCATCTTTGGAAAGTGGCCCAAAGAAGTGATCCGCACAAAGGGCTTGTTCTGGATAATCGAAAACCCAAACACCGCGTACATCTTTGAGCAGAGCGGTCAGCAAAAGACCGCGACCGATGACGGAGACTGGATCGCCGCGTTCCCGGAAGAGGACAGAAAAGAAATCCTCGCGATGAATCCCGATATTGCCGCAGACTGGCATCCTGTTTACGGAGACCGAGTCAACAAGCTGGTATTTATTGGCAGAAATATGGACAAAGAGGCAATTATTCGCGCTCTTGATGAGTGTATCTCCGACAAAACAATTTGATAAATAATGAACGCGTCTTTCAGTCACTGAGAGACGCGTCGTTTTTTTCGTATCTATCCAAAAAGCTGTGCCACTTTCCCCTTGTCTTGTAACCCGCAAAGGTGTCTATATGCACGTTATGGATACTATTAAAAATACTTTTTTCTATGTTGGGGTTGTTTTTCTTCAGCTGCCTGATCAGCTGCTTTACCTCCTGTCGCTTACTGTCCCCTACGCCGTCTCCGCTCAATGCAATACCCTCGGTAAAACGGCAGGCGCATTGCAAAAAGCTAAGATTATTGTAATTGCGCCATGCTATTATAGCATCCTCGTGAACACAGTACAACGGACGAATAAGCTCCATTCCCTCGTAGTTTTGGCTGTGCAGCTTTGGGATCATAGCCTGAAGCTGAGCGCCGTAAAACATAGATAATACGGTCGTTTCGATAACGTCGGAAAAATGATGACCCAAAGCGATTTTGTTACATCCCAACTGCTGTGCCTGATGATACAGGTGTCCCCTGCGCATTTTGGCGCAAAGATAGCAGGGATAGCGGTCGGCTTTGTTCGCAACGTCAAATATATTGGTTTCAAATACAGTTATCGGGATTTCAAGTTTCTTGGCGTTTTCTTCGATTCTAAGGCGATTTTGCGGATTATACCCCGGATCCATCACCAAAAAGCGCAGCTCAAACGGGAAATCACTGTATCTTTGCAACATTTGCATCAACTTTGCAAGCAGCATGGAGTCCTTGCCTCCGGAGATACACACGGCTATATTATCCTCCGGCTCAATAAGCCGGTAATCCTTGACAGCCTGGACAAAAGGATTCCAAATCGTTTTGCGGTAGGTTTTGTTGATACTCCGTTCAATTTGTTGATTTTCGGTCAATGTATGTGACATAACAGTTCTCCTACGATCATTATAATTATATTTTAACTTAAAACAAAAAGAAATACAAGGTTTTTTATGGATATTGACAGATAATCCTACAAATGATATACTTATATAAAAAGGTTAGCTGGTGAATGATATGAAAACAATTAAACTTGGCAAATCAAATTTAAAAGTGCCCGTTATCGGATTAGGCTGTATGCGGCTTTCTGAACTTGACGAATCAGAAGTACCAGTTTACTTACAGCATTGTCTTGATCTGGGCATAAACTTCTTTGATCATGCCGACATTTACGGGGAAGGAGAGTGCGAAAGACGCTTTGCTCAAGGTATCAAGGAGTTGAAGATACCGAGAGAAGACTTGATCATTCAGTCAAAATGCGGTATTATCCCCCATCGTTACTATGATTTGTCCTACAAATATATCATTAATTCAGTAGACGGTATTCTGGAACGCTTGGAAACTGAATATATTGATGTTTTGGTACTTCACCGTCCCGACGCTTTGGTAGAACCCGAGGAGGTAGCAAAAGCGTTTGAAAAGCTTAAAAAGAGCGGCAAAGTACGGTATTTCGGCGTATCTAACCATAAGCCGTCACAGATAGATTTATTAAAGAAGTACCTGAAAAACGAAATACTGCTTAATCAAATGCAGCTTAGTATCCAGTCTTCCAGCTTGATATCCTCCGGTTTGGAAGCTAATATGATAACGGAAGGATCAATAGACCGCAACGGCGGTGTGCTGGACTACTGCCGGATGAACAAAATTACCGTTCAGGCATGGTCTCCGTTCCAGGGACCGCATGGTGCGTTTATCGACAAGGACGAGATGTTCCCGGATTTAAACTGGGCTTTGGGCGAGATATGCGCTAAATACGGCGTTTCAAAAACAACTATCGCCGCCGCATGGATACTTCGTCATCCTGCAAACATGCAGGTAATTGCAGGTACGATGAACACTTACCGCATCAGCGAAGTCGCCAAAGCACCCAACGTTGAACTTACCCGTGATGAGTGGTATCGTTTGTACCAGTGTGCCGGACATATTTTACCGTAAAGATGAAAAAAGATACTATTATAAATAAAAAGATCACAAGACACAAGCTGCTGTGGATGACATTTAAAAACGGAAAGGTCGATAAGGTTTTATACGGCTATCTTGGTTGGTTCTTTGTTGCCG
This sequence comes from uncultured Clostridia bacterium, assembly GCA_946183545.1. GTDB lineage: Bacteria > Bacillota > Clostridia > Oscillospirales > Acutalibacteraceae > Ruminococcoides. The sequence goes on along the minus strand of CAMHCD010000026.1, from coordinate 6,504 downwards.
CTGTTCCGATTTGGCTGTTTGAACCGGGGATCCATACCTATGCCGACAGCTTATGGTACTGCTTTATCGCTGCTACATCGATCGGTTTCGGAGATTTAACCGCCGTTACTGTTATCGGCAGGATAGTAACCGTGCTGCTTTCGGTATACTCAATTGCGATCATAGCTATATGCACAGCATGCATCACCAGTTTTTATGCCGACTATATGCGCCTGCAAAAAAACGAAAGCACAGGAAAATTCATATATGAGCTGCGCCATTTGGACGAGTTGTCCAAGGAGGAATTGGCAGAGCTGTCAAAGAAGATCCGTGATTTTCAAGACAAAAAATAATGTAATGTTAAAACAAAAAGCACCCATGAGGTGCTTTTGTTTTGGCGGAGACGGCGGGATTCGAACCCGCGGGGGATTGCTCCCTAACTGATTTCGAGTCAGCCCCGTTATGACCACTTCGATACGTCTCCGTGTATTCAGTTTTACACAACATTGGTATTATAGCACAAAATAAAAGATAACGCAAGTAGAAATTATAAAAATGTCATTTTGCTCAAAACACCGCCGCCCGTTATATTGAGCGGCGGTTTTAACGTACTTCATATTTTAATAAGCTTTGCGGCGATTTTTTGGACTGTGGTGGCGTCACCGATATCCCTGCTTCCGTTTTTGTTGGTATCGGACAGATAAGTAACGAACGGCATGTGATCCGGATACGCATTTTTAAATCGATTAGCAACATCATCAATGTCGGGATAATCCACTAATCCTGCCAGCGTTTTTTGAATGATGGTAGCGTCCTTTACGCTGATCATGTCGTCATCATTTATATCGCCGATCAGCGTTCCGATCTTCTGCATTTCTACAGCTTCTTTAAGTCCCTTGTAACGGTTGGTGTTGTAAACCAAGCCCAAATCTGTAAAGGTATCTGACTTCACGTCATAAACACCGTAGCCGAGAACAAACGGAACATGACCCGAGCATTGGGTAACAACTCTGTTGCCCAGCACTGTGTAAACCTCCTGCGCAGTTTCGTACCATGTCTTTCCGTATACCAACACCCAATCCATGTCATTGTTATCATCATAATGATAGTACAACTCATTATAAGAAAGAACATCTTCGTAATTCTTTGAACCCTGCCACGAAGCATATCGACAGAATTTGTCCTTAAATAAAAGCTTTTCCTGTGTGTCTGCCGCCGAAACCGGAACAATGCAAAAGCATAAACAAATCGCAGTAATAACAGATATAATCCTTTTCATAGTAAAATCCTCCTTTGTTTTGACTCCGCCTTAAAAAACAGCGGTTTTATGTCTTTCACTAATAAAACACTGTAAGGAGGGTAAAAAGTTTCATTTTATACTATCGGATTTGAATAAACTAAAACGGTACATATAAAAAAGGCTTGACCCGAATTGAGCCAAGCCTTTAGTGTTATAATAAATCAGTCTGCGGAATAAGGAAGCAGAGCGAGGTGACGCGCACGCTTGATAGACGTGGTCAGCTCACGCTGATGTCTTGCGCAGGTGCCGGTTACACGACGGGGCAGGATCTTGCCTCTCTCGGACATGTAACGGCGAAGACGCGCGATATCCTTATAATCGATATGCTCTACTTTATCAACACAGAAACCGCAAACTTTCTTGCGGGACTTTCTGCCGCGATTAGGTCTGTCAGCCATTTTCAGTTCTCCTTTCAGCGAGAATTATTCATCAATAGTAATCTGTTTAAGCGCTTTCGTTAAAACGGAAGGTCGTCGTCGAGCGGCATATCCTGAAAATCTGCATTGGAGCCGCTTTGATATGAAGTCTGCTGCTGTTGAACAGGCTCCTGATATGAACGGTTGCCGCCGTAGCTTTGGTTACCGCCGTAGTTTTGATTTTGATAAGTCTGATTACCGCCGTAGCCGCCGGAATTATCACGACGCTCGCCGGTAAAGGACACATTGTCCGCCACGACCTCTACCACATAACGGTTTGTTCCGTCCTTTGCCTGATAGGTACGGCTTTGAAGCTGACCTTCAACGGCAATCAGCGAACCCTTGCCGAAATAACGGCATACAAAATCCGCAGTTGAACGCCAACATACAACGTCAAAAAAATCTGCCTTACGTTCCTCGCCTGCCTTGACATAGTTGCGGTCAACGGCAATGCGGAAGGTTGTGACGCTTACGCCTGACGGTGTGGTTTTGAGTTCGGGGTCGGAAACTAAACGACCCATTAAAATTACGCGATTTAACATAGCTTTTTCCTTTCGTGATTCGGGCTTTGCCCTACAATGTGATTATTCGTCTTCCTTTTTGATGATCATAGAACGTACTACGCCTTCGGTGATTCTGAACTTACGGTCAAGCTCCGCGGGGAACTCGGCGGTGGATTCAAAATCAAAGAGAACGTAATAGCCTTCGCTTTCTTTGTTGATAAGGTAAGCAAGCTTTCTTTTGCCCCATTCGTCAACATTCTTCAAAGTGGCATGCTCCTCAATCAAGGACTTGAACTTTTCAACCAACTGCTGGATGCCTTCCTCGCCCTTTTTCATTGAGATAATCATTACGGTCTCGTAATTTGCTGTTACAGCCATTTCTTTGCACCTCCTTCTGGACATTATGGCGGCTTGCGCCGCAAGGATTTGCCGCACTGCTATAGTGCAACAGCTAATATTATAACGGGTTTTTTCACAGTTGTCAACCAATTTTTACAATTTTAAGCGATTTTTACAATCTATAATCATCTTAATAACAGATTGACAAATTTTTGAAATGTTATATAATAATTGTGTAGGCGCATAATGCGTTATTTCGAGAGGTTTTGCGCCGCAAGGTATGAGGATAGTTTCCATTTAAAGACAGGATGTGTTGTATTGTTTACGTCAATTTTTAAGGAACACAAGGGTTTTGGTAAGCAGATTTTCCTGCTGGCTAAGAACGAGCTGATCAAAACCTACAAGGGCGCTGTCATCGGTCCGCTGTGGTCGGTCGTCAAGCCCGCGTTTACCATTTTTGTATACTGGTTTGCGTTTTCGGTGGGAATCAAGGCGCTCAAAGCCGTCCATGTTCACCTCAACGGTATGGAACACAAGGCTTTTTCCATCGACTTTTTCACCTTTATGTTTATCGGCATCGTGCCGTGGTTCTTCATTCAGGATCAAATCGTGCAGGGCGCCAAAACGCTGCGCAACAACAGGCAGTTTATTACCAAGGTCAAATTCCCGGTTTCTACCATACTTACTTACACCGGACTTTCACGTTTGTTTGTACACATCTTCCTTGTTGTTATTATGTACATCTACGTGCTGTTCCGCATCGGTCCCTCGTGGTACAATTTGCAGTTTTTCCTGTATTGTCCCTTGATGTTTATATTCTTTTTGGCATTGTCGTGGTCTACCGCGCCTATGTCGGCGTTCAGTAAGGACTTTGAAAGCCTTATCGTATCCGTTATGTCGGGTGTATTCTGGCTGTCGGGTATTATGTACGATTCCTACAGCTTTAAGGGCGGCTTGAAGTTTGCCATGCTGCTCAACCCCATCAACTTCTTTGCAAACGGTTACCGCAACTGTTTCCTCTATCACCGCCCGTTCTTTACATATAAAACCGAACTGGTGATCTTCCTTGCGGAGTTTGCCGTAGTATTCCTGCTCGGTATATTTAACTATAACCGACTCAGGAAGAAGCTTCCCGACGTACTGTAAGGAGGTATTGCAATGCTGGATCAAAAACCTTCCAATCAAACATCAGAACCGATCATTACCTTTAAAAACGTCAGCAAAACCTATATTCTATACAAAAACGATCAGGCGCGTTTTAAGGCACTGTTCATCAAACCGCGTAATCCCAAAACAAACCGTGCGCTCAACAATGTTTCGTTTGAAATATACCGCGGCGAATCTGTTGGTATTGTCGGCGATAACGGCGCAGGTAAATCTACTTTGCTCAAGATGATCACCGGCGTTGCCTTCCCCGATGAGGGCGAAATCTTGGTTGACGGCAAGGTTGCCGCACTGCTTGAGCTTACCGCAGGCTTCTCGCTTGAAATGACGGGACGCGAAAATATTTATCTTAAGGGATATATTTTGGGTCTTGAGGATGATTATATAAAGGAAATCGAAGAGAATATCATCGAGTTCGCTCAGCTTGGCGATTATATCGATCAGCCTGTAAGAACCTATTCCAGCGGTATGAAAATGCGTCTCGGCTTTGCAATCAACGTCAATATCGAGCCCGATGTTCTTGTAGTCGACGAGGCGCTCGCTGTTGGTGACGCAAGCTTTAAGCGCAAATGTAAGGATAAAATCAAAGAGATCATGGGCAAAGGAACCACTGTTTTGTACGTCAGCCACAGTGCTGATTCCGTGCGTGAGATCTGCCCCCGGTCGATTTATCTGCGCAAAGGTACCGTAATTTTTGACGGTCCCACAAACGAAACATTAGAGGTTTATCAGGAATATAAGGAAAGCCAAAAGAATAAAAAGAAGAAATAATATGATTCGGATAAAACTAAATCAATTTGAAGCCGACTGGGCGGCATTCCCCCAGGTTGAAAAAGAGGCGCTCTCTGCGCTGAAAAATAAAACCATACTGATCAGCGGACATATCATTGCCCGCTGTCTTTGCATTGCGCTGCTTTATTTAAACGATGCTAAAAAGCTTAACACACGTATCGTTTATTGCGGTGACGATTGTTATGACTTGGAACGCCGATTCTTTCTAAGCGACAGAAACGATATTTCCTGCCAAAGCTATGATTCTTTATCAGAATTAAAAAGCGAATTGCCGGGTATTGATCTTGCTATTCACACCGGTGTGTGCAGCGAAACCATCGAAAGCTTTGCCGCCGCTTTACCGCAAGAAGTATCCGCAGCCCAGGCTGTGTGTGCGATTGCCGCTAACAGCAAGGCTCCTGTAATCATGCTCAGCGACAGCAGAGTTTACGGAAACGCAAAACGAGGCAGGGTTTACGCGGAAAACGAGTATGCTGATCTGGACAATCTTGACCCTCAGTACGAGGAAAACCAGTTAGTACGTGCAGTTGAGGGCATTATGCAGTGTGAGGCAAAATCCCGCTCCCTCTCCCTCACCACGCTTAGAACAGGGATCGTATTGGGAGCATGCACTGGTTTAAAAACCTTTATTGACGGCGCTTTGAAACCAGTTGCCGAAAAAAAGTCCTTTGCTCTCCCCTCTACCGAACGCAAGTACTCGTTTGTTTATATCTCCGACGTATTCCGCGCGATAGTTTACTCCGCCGGAAAACTTGAATCGAACCAGATCTATAATGTTACCGGTAAGGATTCAACCGTTACCTCAGCTATGATTTCAGCAGTTTTGCAGGATGTGTACGGCAGCGACGCCAATCTAACGCTTGACGGAAAACAAGACTATAACTTCTGCTCTGTGAGTGCAAGCAAAATACGCACCTTCGGATGTGCTCCCGCGCTGGATCTGGCTACAGCTTTGGAGCTGTGCGTAATGAGCTATGCCGGAGAAAACGCAGACCTAAAACTACCTAACACCCACGACGGCAGGCTTAAAGCCATTCAGCAGATGCAGCTGGCTTATCTTTTAGAGGTCGATAAGATCTGCCGCAAGCATAATATAAAATACTTTCTCGGCGGCGGCACACTTTTAGGCGCAATTCGTCACAAGGGATTTATCCCGTGGGATGATGACTCAGATATAATGATGCTGCGTGAGGATTACGACAGATTTGCCGAAATAGCACAGACAGAGCTTCCGGCAAACATGACCTTCCAGTCAGGAAAAACCGATAAGAATTGTTTTTATGAATTCAATAAGCTCCGCGTGGAAGGAACGGTATTTGCAACTGATTTTGCAAAGGAGCACCGCTCGATCAATATCGGCATCGCATTTGATATTTTTTGCCATGACAAAACCGCAAATACAAGAATAGGCAGGAAGATACACTTAGCCTTGACACTGTTTACGCGCGCGCTCGTGCTTAACAAATGGAATAAACGCAAGGTAGATAACGGCAGCAGATTGCAAAGCGCTGTAACAAACTTCTTTATTAAAATCACTCCCCTACGCCTAAGTTACTTTTTGATGAACCATACTATAAGCTTCTTTAAAAAGAAAAAGAAAGCTAAGTATCTTTACGACGGTATGGGCAGGAATGTATATAACGGCAGCTTTGACGCCGGAATCCTTGATGAGGTGATTTACACCGAGTTTGAAGGATACCAGCTCCCTGTTCCTAAACGCTATGACGAATATCTGACGTTCCTTTACGGCGACTATATGGAGCTTGCACCGCTCAGCACACGCCTCGGATGTCATGAGATACTGTGGTGTGATATCGGCAAATATGACGCACTGAATAAATAGTTTAAAATAACGCTTGACAAACGTTTAGTTGTTTGATATAATAACAGAAGTGGGTTAAACGTTATGTTCCACCTCGGCAACTCTCGCCGTGTAAAAATAGAGAGTATATGCAGGTATGGCGGAATAGGCAGACGCGCATGGTTCAGGTCCATGTGAGCATTGCGCTCA
>CAMHCD010000025.1 GCA_946183545.1 uncultured Clostridia bacterium | reverse complement strand
TTTACGGTTACCTTGCAGGTAGCGGTTTTGCCGTTGTACAGACGAATTGTCACGTTTGCGGTGCCCTTGCCTACGGCTTTGACGACCGCCTTGTTGCCGCTGCCCTTGGTGACGGTTGCAACCTTGGTGTTGGAGCTCGACCATTTGAGGTTGGCGGCGTTAGCGTAGGAGCCTGCGTTGGTGTTTTCGGCGATGGTGTAGGTCTCGCCGTTGCCCAGCGTTACGCTTGCGGGGTTGGTGCTTACGGATGAGGGAGCGGGCTTTACGGTTACCTTGCACTGCGCCGTTAAGCCGTTGTAAATCTTGATGGTGACGGTTGCTGTACCTGTGCCGGCAGCGGTGAGGGTCGCCTTGTTGGTGCCGTTCTGCTTGGCGACCTTAACGACGTTTGCGTCGGAGGTCGACCAGCGGAGGTTGGCGGCGTTTGCGTATGAGCCTGCGGAGGTGGACTCGCTGATGGTGTAGGTTTCGCCCTGACCCAAGGTAAGGCTTGCAGGGTTGGTCTTAACGGAGGTGGGAGCGGCTTTGACCGTAACGTTGCAGGAAGCGGTCAAGCCGTTGGCGGTCTTGACGGTAACGGTAGCGGAACCCGCCTTTTTGCCGGTCACCTTGCCGCTTGCGTCAACGGAAGCGACGGAGGAATTGCTGCTTGTCCAGCTGACTGCCTGATTCGCGTTGGAGGGAGAAACAGTCTTGACCAGACCGTAAGCCTCGCCCACGCCCAAACCGAGCGTGCCGCGGTTGAGCTTTACGGATGTTGGCTTGATCGTCACTTTTTCAAAGGAAAAGCTGTAGTTACCGGTAGACCATTCATTCAAGCAGGAAACATGTAAATAATAATCGCCTGCCGGCAGATCTAACTCGCGGGTTTCGGACGCGGATTTCTTATTGTTACCGGTTATATTAGTATCGACAAGGCTGTTATCGTTTACGTCAAACAGCTCAAAATGACATTGATAAGCCAAGGAAGTCATAGAGAGCTTCACCTTACCCGCAGAGGGTACATTCAGCTTGTACCAGTCGGAAGAATCGTTATTCGCGATCTGACCATTGTAGGTCTGATTCAGATTGATCGCATTTGCCGTATCCTTGGTGTTGTCGGAACCGCCCTGCGGCTCCTCAAAGCTGACGTTGGCTGAGGTGAAGGAAACTCTAAACCAATATCCTCCGTAATAATCACTAACGGAGAGACCGGGAACCTGATGAATCCTCAAATAGTAGGTTCCCTTGGTAAGGTCAAACTCTATTATTTCTTCGGCAGATATTCTACTACCACGAATAATAGCGCCTGACGCATAGAAACCGAGATCACTGCCGGATTCATCTGTAAGCTCATATTGCATATAGTCGAATTCGGGATCTAAATCGATCTCAACGTGACCCGACTCTGTAAGGTAGAATTTAAACCAATCTTCAGAGTCGGTATTAGTGATTGTACCGGACCACCCTTGATCGAACGCAATGGTTATGGCTTCACTTTTAGTTTTGCCTGCCGCGTCGGCGGTAAACGGCGCGACGCACATGATGCTCAGTGCCATCAGCAGTGCCAGTACGACGGATGTAACTTTTGTCAGTTTTTTTGTTTTCATTTTACACTCTCCTTTGTTTTCTTTTTGTTAGATTTTGCGCAAGCTGTAAACGATACAGATATGTATATACCCCTTTGCATTGAGCACTATATAGTTATTTGCATATATTTTTGCAGTTTGGCAAAAGATAACTGTGCAATATTATTATAGTCCAAATACAGGCAATTGTCAATAGAGGGTGTATGATTTATACCGGAGCCATCGGAGTAAAATGGATATAAAAAGGATAACAGCGGAAAACAAGTAATGATCTCCGCTGTTATTTACATCTACGGATTTTTCGGCTATAATGGTAGCATCGGGAGGGATCGTATGAACAGTCAATGGTTTAACATAATGGACGGCGCTGTTTGCGCGGAGTGTGAGCGGCTGCTGCAAGCGACTGACGAAATGCGCGCACAGGGAACGGTGATTTACCCTCCCTCAAAGGATGTGCTCAACGCGCTGAAAACAACTCCGCCATCAAAAGTGAAAGCAGTCATCATCGGGCAGGATCCGTATCATGACGAAGGACAGGCGATGGGCTTGTCGTTCTCCGTACCTAAGGGAGTAAAGCTGCCGCCGTCGCTGCGCAATATCTTTAAAGAGCTGCATGATGACATCGGATGTGATATACCCGAATCGGGCGACCTCACTTCGTGGGCAAAGCAGGGCGTACTGCTGCTTAACACCGTACTGACTGTGGAGGCACACAAGGCAAACTCGCACAAAAAGTTAGGCTGGCAGACCGTGACTCTCGCTGTACTTAAAACCTGCGCCGCACTGGAACAGCCCGTGGTGTTTATCTGCTGGGGCAAGCCTGCGCTTGCGCTGGCTCAGGCAGCGATGGATGAATCCGGGAGGACAGACAACTACATCATCGCATCTACACATCCCTCTCCCCTGTCCGCAAACAACCGCAAATCTGAGCTGCACTCCTTCATGGGCAGCAAACCGTTCAGTAAATCAAACGAAATCTTAAACCAGAACGGCATAGAACCTATACAATGGAGTTTTTCTGAATAACAAAAACGGCGCGGCTTAATGCCGCGCCAATTTATTATGCAAATTATTTATTGAAGATAGACATGATATCGTAGAAGGTATCATCCTCATCGTCTGTTGTATCCTTGGTAGCTCTGGAGGGAGCAGCCTTGGTATCGGAGGAAGCGGGAGTGTCAACAATCACGCTCTCTACAGGCTGGGGCTTTACAGCTTCTACGCCGGTGCCGAAACCGGTAGCGATAACGGTAACGCTCATCTGATCTTCCATCTTGTCGTCGATCACAGCACCCCAAATGATGTTTGCGTCCTCGGAAACCTTGTCCTTGATCATGGTGGAAGCCGCGTCGATATCGTCGAGGCTTACGTCGGAGGAAGCGGTGATGTTGATGATCAGACCCTTTGCTCCGTCGATGGAGGTCTCAAGCAGCGGGCTGGAGATAGCCATATCTGCCGCGACAGTCGCCTTGTCCTTGCCGGAAGCGCTGCCCATACCCATGTGCGCGTAGCCTGCGTCCTTCATAACAGAAGTAACGTCCGCAAAGTCCAGATTTACCAGACCGGGCAGCAGGATGAGGTCGGAAATACTCTGAACACCCTGTCTGAGCACATCATCCGCAATTGCAAAAGCATTTTGCAGAGTGATGCTGGTATCGGAAACATATTTAAGTCTTTCGTTGGGAACAATGATAAGAGAATCAACACAAGCGGAAAGCTCGGCAATGCCCTGCTCAGCCTGAGTCATTCTTCTTTTTCCTTCAAACGCAAAGGGCTTTGTAACTACGCCTACGGTGAGGATACCGAGATCCTTGGCGATCTTAGCCACAACAGGAGCCGCGCCTGTACCGGTGCCGCCGCCCATACCGGCGGTGACGAATACCATATCTGTATCCTTGAGCAGAGCTGCGATCTCGTCCTTGCTCTCTTCAGCGGCGCTCTGACCGATGGAAGGCATAGAGCCTGCGCCCTTGCCGCGGGTCAGCTTTTCGCCGATTTGAATCTTCTGGGAAGCTTTTGATAATCTTAAAACATGTTCATCGGTATTGATCGCAATAAACTCCACGTTCTTTACGTCCATTGCAACCATGCGGTTTACAGCGTTTCCGCCGCCGCCGCCAACGCCGATTACTTTGATTTTAGGCATATACTCATTTTCCAGTTCCAGTTCAAAAGCCATTTTTTACTTCCTCCTTAATCTATAACAAAGCATAGTATCTTAGTTTACATACTTATGATAACTATATTATCATACTTTTTTGAAAAGTGCAATGGTTTTATAAGGTTTTTTCACAATTTTATTGTTTCCGGATCGTTCGGTTTTACGCATACCCGTAAACAGCGTTGTTACTGATAGCCCGAGTACGCGTCATATCCGCCGTTCCATGTATAGCCGCCGTAGGCGTTTCCGCTGTAATCATAGGTGTTTCCGCCGTAGGCATTGCTGTCATAACCGTATCCGTTATATGTGTTATTGTCCGTGCCGTAACCGTTGTATGTGTTGCTGTCGGTACCGTAACCGTTATATGTGTTGCTGTCGGTACCGTAACCGTTGTAGGCGTTGCTGTCGTAGCCGTAAGCATAGGTAGTTTCAGGCTCGGACGGCGCCGCGGTGGTGGGAGGAACCGTTGTAGGCGGTTCGGTGTCTGCCGGCTTATAATGCGACACCTTGTTTTTGGCACAGGTAGACACATCAAGTGTTCCGTAAATCGCGCCTGTCTTGTTAGGATCGAGCTTTTCTGTGATGATCTTCATCGCCGTTTTGATTTTATAGTCTAAATCCTCGGGCAGACCGAGCTTGACTGTGATGTGGTTGTCGTAGTTAAAGGTGATGTTGTTAAGATCCTTTACATCAAGCGCGGTAACATTAGTAACCTTATTATCTTTTAGGCTGGTCGCCACGCTGTCGAGTATCTCGGGAACATTGCTGTCGGTAAACTGCACATAGTCGCCGGGCTCCTTTGACGTGATATCGGAGCAAAGCAGCTCTGTCAGGTTTTTGCTGTTATCATTTGTCTTTTCCAGTATACGTCCCTTTGAACTTACGATAAGATACCCGCTGCCGTCCTTGACCGCATAGCTCGGAACAGCGTTGGTCACCTTGATTACGACCGTGTCGGGGATCGCAACGCTGACCTCCGCTTTCTCTACATACGGAAGGTTCTCGCTGATCTTATCCGGAGTACTGTTGAGCGACGCTATAAAAATGTTCTGCTGCAAACTGACGTTTGAAAAAGCGATTATCTGCTTGTCATAGTAGTATTCGTCGCCTTCTACCTCTATCTTTTCGGTCTTGAACAGCACGGTAAGACTTAATACCGCGCCGATAATAAGCACAGCCAAAAATATGGATGCCGTAACGATTATTCTGCGTTTGCGGATCTGCTTTTGTGTCAGCGGCTTTTTATTTCGCTTTATGACCTCGCGTTCCTGCTTGCGAACTATTTTAAGCTTTTTCTTTAAACGCTGCTTTTCGGCGTACTCGTCTATGTAATAGCCGTCCTCAAAGTCCTGCGGCTTGAGATTGCGGATACGCTCCTCACCCTCGCGCAGCACCTTTTCCTCACGGCTGAGATTTTGATATTGAGATGCTTTTCCGGAATTGACCGCTTCTTCGATTTTGCTGACGTTCTTTCGCTTTGATTCCTTGCCGCTTTCTTTTTTCGGCTTGCTCTTTTTGGTTTTTGTCTTTGGCGGCTTTTTTGGTTTTTCAGCTGCCTTCTTCTGCTTTTCCTGATTTTTATGATACTGCTGCGCCTGCTTTGCGTTTTCCTTGCGCTTCTTAGCCAGCTCTTTTTTTTCCTTTGCATTCATCCCCACGGTCACTCCTTTCCTTTAGATTTTCCTGACGTCCGCGCCCAACGCACAGAGCGTCTGTTCCAGATTTTCATATCCCCGTTCCAAATACTGCACGCCGCGAACGGTAGTTACCGATTCCGCGCACAGTCCCGCCGCTACCATCGCAGCCGCCCCGCGAAGATCGGTTGCGTCTACGCGCGCGCCGTAAAGCGTCGGAACACCCTCGACCACGCAAACTCTGCCCTCGGTTTTGATATTGGCGCCCATACGCGCCAGCTCGCTGACATGGCGATAGCGGTTTTCAAATATATTTTCTACAAATACGCTTGTGCCGTCCGCCGTACAAGCCGCCGCCAACAGCGGTGCCTGCGCGTCGGTGGGAAATCCCGGATACGGCATGGTGCGTATGGTTTTAAACGATTTAAGCCGCCGCGGAGCGATTATCCGCAGCTCACATTCATGACAGGAGATTCGGCAGCCTGCCTCCTCAAACACAGGAATAACGGCTCCCAAATGCGCCTGTATAACATTTTTCAAAGTAATATCCGAGCCTGTTACCGCGGCGCAGCTCATGAGCGTTGCCGCCGCGATGCGGTCCGGGATTATGGTGTGGCTGCACGCGTGAAGCGAACGCACACCTTCGATCACGATAACACCCTCGCCTGCTCCGTCTATTTTGGCGCCGCAGCGGTTTAGGTATTCGGCAAGGTCGGTTATCTCAGGTTCCCTTGCCGCGTTTATGATCGTCGTGGTACCGTTGGCGGTGCTTGCGGCGATCATTATGTTTTCGGTCGCTCCCACGCTCGGGAACGACAGGGTTATCTTGCTGCCGGTCAAGCCATATGGTGCGCTGCACTCGAGACAACCGTGCTTTTCACGGATCAGCGCGCCTAAAGCACGCAAGCCTTTTATGTGCATATCAACCGGCCGTCTGCCGATTTCACAGCCGCCAGGAAGCGTCAGCCTTGCGCTGCCCGAGGACGCGAGCAAAGCGCCCAAAAAGACAATGGAGCTGCGCGTTTTGCGCATCAGCTCGTCGGGTATGTCGCTGCGCTGCGCGCCGCTGCCCGACACGATCAATGTATGTGAAGAACGGCTGACCTTGCAGCCTAAGTACCGCAGCACGCGACAGGAGGCTTCAACGTCCGACAACACCGGACAGTGATACAAAACGTTTTCGCCTTTGGCAAGCAAAGCAGCCGCCAAAATAGGCAGCGCGCTGTTTTTTGCGCCCTGCACCTCAACCGCTCCGCTGAGCTTTTGACGTCCTGCCACAATGAGCTTTGACACACTAACACCCTCTTATCAAATCTATTACAGTGTATGTAAGAAAGTGCAAAGTGTGTTGAACAGCTTATACTATGCCGAGCACCTTTTTTATTACTGAGTAGATGCGCTCGTTTGCGTTGGTTATCGCCATATTCTTGGCGTTTGCCGTATATTTTGCAAGGATCTGCGGATCCGAGAGCATTGCATCGACCTTGTTCATAAGCAGAGCTCCGCTCAAATCCTTTTCCTCGATAATGTCAGCCGCGCCTGCCTCGACCAACGCCATAGCGTTGTGATACTGGTGATTCTCCGCAACATTCGGGGAGGGGATCAAAATAGCGGGCTTGCCCATAGCCTGGATCTCGCTGAGAGTGATAGCACCTGCGCGGCTGATGACAAGATCCGCCGCCGCCATGCAGGTGGGCATATTGTCGATGTAAGGGCGAATATCCAAATTGGAGCATGCTTCTATGTCGGCGCCCTTTTCCTTTACCAGGTCAGGGAACCACTCGCCGTAGCTGCCGTAGGCATGGATATGCTGATACTTGCTGTCCTTGCCGCTGCGAGCTACCAGGTCGGACACCGCTTCGTTGACTTTTTGTGCGCCTAAGCTGCCGCCGAAGGAGAGCACAACGGGTCTGCCGTCGAGTCCCAGCGCCTTGCGGCTTTCCTCCTTATCGGCGGTGAGTATCTCGCCGCGTACAGGATTGCCGGTCACAACGCAGTCGCATTTGGCAAAGTATTGTTTTGCCGCTTCGACCGCTATCATTACTTTTTTGACGCGCTTGGCAAGCAGCTTGTTGGTAACACCCGGATAGGCGTTTTGTTCATGGATTATGCAGGGCACGCCCAGCTTTGCCGCCGTGCGGACCACGGGTCCGGACACATAGCCGCCGGTGCCGATACAAATATCGGGATCAAACTCTTTTATTATCTTTTTTGCATCCGCAGATGACGCGACCGCGCGGTTGATGGTTTTGATGTTTTCAAGCGTATCCTTGGGCGCTATGCTGCGCTTAAAGCCGCTTATTGTGATCGATTTGATCGGATACCCTGCCTGTGACACGAGCCGCTGTTCCATTCCGTCCTTATTGCCGATAAAAAGGAACTCGGTGTCGGGTCGTTTTTCTTTTATCGTTCCTGCGATGGCAAGCGCGGGATTTATATGACCCGCTGTGCCGCCGCCTGCAAGCAATACTTTCATATGATACTCCTAAGTACTATAATTGCGGCAAAGCCGCATTTATCAAACCTGACTGCCGCAAAAGCAAGGCGAAGATCACTGCCTTTCTATATTAGCCGTGCGCGATATAGAAAGCACTATGCCCATCTGCGCCAACAGCATGATAAGCGACGAACCGCCGTAGCTGAAAAACGGCAGGCTGATACCCGTATTTGGCAGCCAGTCGGTGATTACCAGGATATTGAGCACCACCTGAATACCGATCTGTGAAGTAAGTCCGATGCCCAACAGCTTGCCGAACTTATCCTTTGCGCGAAGCGAAAGGGTGATCCCGCGCCAAACAAGCAGCGCAAAAATCAACAGGATGATCGCCGCGCCGATAAGTCCGAGCTCCTCGACCACAATAGCAAAAATAAAATCATTTTGCGGTTCGGGAAGATAAAGGTACTTTTGACGCGACTGACCGAGTCCGAGTCCCCACAAGCCGCCGCTACCGATCGCGTACAGGGAGTTTCGGGTCTGCCATGTGGTCTGCCACATTTCCTCGGTGGTATATTCAAGCGACTGACCCCAACCGTCCATACGGCTCATTGCGTAGGTCAAGCCGCCGGTAACGGCGAGCAGCAGTACCAGACCGATCAGCGCGATACCGCCGATGGCAAGATACTTGGTTTTCATGCCGCCGATATAAAGCATAAGCACTGTCAGCATACCGATAATAACGATACCCGAATAGTGCGGCTCCAAAAACAGGAGCAACGCTATACTGCCGAATATTGCTACACCCGGCAAAACACTGAACTTAGGCAGCTGCATTTTATTGTAATACTTACTGCACCAGTGCGCAAAAAACAGTATGACCGCAAACTTGGCGATCTCGGACGGTTGGATATTAAAGATACCGAGCGGTATCCAGCGCTTTACGCCGCCCTCGCCGGAGGGTAATATCAAAACCAACAGCAGCGCTACATACGCCACGCCCAAAACAACAGGCGCTACCTGATGCAGCTTGTTGTAATTGAACAGCGACATAACGACCATGCCGGCGATACCAAGTACAATAAATATGAGCTGACGCACCAGATAATAATAGCTGTCTCCCTGAGTGTAGTAGGAAAACGCGTAGCTTGCGGAGAACATCATTATTGTGCCTACGATCAGCAGTACAAATATTATGATGCAAAACGGCAGGTCGATCCCCATGCCGACGTCAAACCACTTGGCGTTTTTCATCTTTCTCTGCCTTGGCCGGCGGATAAAGAACTTTTCATTTTTCGCGTTTTGCGCTGCTCTGTACTCGTCGTCGTAAATACGGTTTACGTCCGCCCGGAACAGCATTCTTTTATTGGGAGCCAAAAGCCTGTTCCCCCTTAGTTTATGTTGATAACGGTTTCGGTAACACACCGTGCAGAGTCACCCCTGCGCGAAGCGTCGCTTTAGTGATAATTTATGTTCCGAACAATACCAGCGCAAATGAAATGCCGCCGAATATAGCCGTAACAAGGCTGAACACGCCTACTATCTTTACCTCGCTCCAGCCGCACATTTCAAAATGGTGGTGGATGGGGCTCATTTTAAACAGACGTTTGCCGTGAGTGAGCTTGAAATAGCTGACCTGAAGCATAACGGAGAACATCTCGCAAAGATACACGATTCCGAGAGGCAGAAGCAGTATAGGCATTCTTGTTGCAAAGGCAAGCGCGCACACTATGCCGCCCAAAAACAGCGAGCCGGTGTCGCCCATAAACACCTTGGCAGGATGGAAGTTCCACACCAAAAAGCCAAGGCATCCGCCTGCTACCGCCGCGCTCAGAGCTGTTACGCCAAGCGCATAGGTGGAGCTGCCTATCAGCATGACCGCGACCGCCACAAAGAAAGTGATGGAGCCGTCCAAGCCGTCGATACCGTCGGTAAGATTAACGGCATTTACCACGCCTACAATAACGACCGCCGAAATAATATAATAGAAGAATCCGAGGTCAACCTCGCCCGCAAAGGGAATGATAGTAGTTGTACCGCAGCCGGAGAAGCCCAGCACCGCCAAATACGCCGCGGCAGCCAAAAACTGGAAAACCAGCTTTTGCTTTGCGGTAAGACCTAAATTGCGCTTTTTTACAACCTTTGTATAGTCGTCAATAAATCCGATCAATCCGTTGGCAAGCGCAAGACCGATACCCGCAAACAGATATATAACTTCCGTTCCTACGTCCGCGCGATAGGTATCGATAAAATCATTGCCTGTCAGCAAATACACAACAGTGCTGATAACGCCGACGGTTACAATGGCTATAATGAACATGATACCGCCCATGACCGGCGTACCCTGCTTGCTCTTATGCCACTTTGGACCGTCGTCCAAAATCGTTTGACCGAAGTTGATCTTGTGAAGATACGGAATGAGGAATTTTCCGGTAACCGCCGCTATAATGAAGGATACTATCGCCGCAATAAACGTCCAAACACCGTAAACTATCATTTTCTTCCATCCTTTCCTCTTATGAATTGCCCTAAAGCAATACTAATCGTTAAAGCCGCCGCCTGCCGCAGCCGAGAAGGTCAGCGTGATGACGGTACCCGCAGGCACCTCCGTACCTGCCTTAACATCCTGTGCGGTACAATTACCGCCGGAGCTCACGGCGCCCTTGTAGCTGACGTTGAGTCCATAGGATGCCGCCAGACTGTTTGCCATAACAGCAGTATTGCCTGTAAAGTCGGGAACCGTGACCTTGCTTGCCTGCTTTGTTTCCTCGTCGGTATACAGTACAATAGTACCTCCGGACGCAAGATTTGCCGAAACGGGCGGTATCTGTGAAACGACCTTATCGCCCATACCGTAAACCACAGGAGTGAAGCCGTCCTTTTTTACGGCTGCCTGTGCGTCGGCAATGCTCATTCCGGTGTAGTCGCTCGCCGTGGTGCCGAGGTAAGCAAGCTCCTCCTCGCTGTAGTCGGTTTTGACCTCGAGGTACGGAAGCACCTCGCTCATTATATTGATGAATACCGGAGAGGCAACCTGCGAACCGTAGTACGCACCGCCGTCGGGGGTATCAAAGAACACCAGCACAGCTATCTGCGGATCATCCGCGGGAGCATAGCCGCAGAGCGATGCGATGTAGTCCTCCTCGAACGAACTCAGCTTTTTCTGATTACCGATCTTCTCGGAGGTACCGGTTTTACCCGCTACCTTATAACCTGCCACATAACCGGCAGTCGCGCCGGCTGTCTGTGTGTTATAGCCGAGGATCTCGTTCATCTTATCGGAGGTGGCGTTTGAAATGACCTGACGCTTTACTTTCTTTTCAACGTTCTTTATAACGTTGCCCTTGCTGTCAGTGATTTTTTGAACGACATACGGCTGCATGACATAGCCGCCGTTTGCGACCGCCGAGCATGCCGTGATCATACTTACGGGAGTTATCTGGAAGTTCTGACCGAAGGAGGCAACCGCGAAGTCGACCTCGCTCATCTGTCCCTCAGGCCAGAATGTATCCTCCGCTTCACCCGGCAGGTCGATGCCGGATTTTTCGGCAAAACCAAAGCCGGCGTAATAATCGCGGAATTTTTCCGCTCCGACCAGTTGTCCGATCTGAACAAACGCGGGGTTGCAGGAATTACAGATCGCCTGAACAAAGCTTTGTGTTCCGTGACCGCCGGTGTTGTGACAGTGGATAACATCCTTGCCGAAGGTGACGGCACCGGCGCAGAAGAACGAACTGTTGTCGCTGATCTTTCCTTCCTCAAGCGCCATCGCGGCAACACACATTTTGAATACCGAACCGGGCATATATGTGTCGGCAACCGCTTTGTTTCGCCACATTGCCGACAGCGCCGCGCTTTCGGCAGCCGCCTGTTCCTTTTGTGGCTTTTCTTTTATTTCCTTTTGTACGTCTTCGGGAAGTGTATACGGATCGTTAAGATTATATCCGTTCGCAGTGACCATTGCCAAGATCGCGCCGGAATTAACGTCCATTGCAATACATACGCCTCGGTTCAGAACGTTATTGTTCTCTATACCCTCAGCCATGTATTTTTCACAGATGGACTGGATGTTTTTGTCGATAGTAAGATAAATGTTGTTGCCGTCCTCGCTTTCGACATTCTGCTCAAACTGGAACGGCATGTTGGCTCCGCGCGCGTTTATAGCAGTTATGACGCGTCCGGGCTTGCCTGCAAGGTAATCGTCGTACTTATACTCAACGCCCTCCAAGCCCTGCTCGTCTGCGCCCGTAAAGCCGATTACACAGGACGCAAGCGTGTTGTGGGGGTAATAGCGCTTATAGTCGTCAAGCAGCGAGATAACATTGCCGCAGTCGTAATCCTTGCTGAGCTTTTCCTGAAGCTCAATGACCTTGTCGCGCTGTTCGACCTCTATTTTGCGCTTGACCACAACATAGTAGCTTTCCTGCTTTGTTTTATCGAGCACGTTTTTGTAGTCGAGCTTCAAAATCTCGGACAGCCCTTTGGCGCAAGCCTCGCGCTGCTTATCGTTTTCAAAGTTGATTGGCGCCATTACTACCTGCCACACCGAGGCGCTTTCAGCAAGCACGGTTCCCTTTGAGTCGTAAATCGTGCCGCGCTTTGCCGTAAGAGTAGTATCGCGCAATTGCTGATCGACCGCGCGTTCCTGCAGCTTGCTGCCCTCGACGAGCGTCAAAAACGCCAGACGCGACAAAGCCGCGCCGAATCCGAGCACCAGAATAATGATGATCAGAACCGCCGAGCGTTGCCGTAATCTTTGATTTGGCCCCTTATCCACGTGTTTTTTAGGGGATTGAGGCTTTGTCGGTTTCTTTTCATTTTCAGCCAAATGACAGTATCTCCCTTGTTTTATTTTTTTACATCGGGCGTAAACCTAAAATAAATGTAAAAGAGAGCTAAGACTCAGTCTTAACTCTCATTCTTTCATTACATGAATATTAAATTGAAATGAATGTTATGACCAAAGGTTAAAGATAGATTCAAAAAACTGTGTAAAAATATTACCGTTATCCGATGCGGAAACCTCCGCTTTATCGCCTTCCTCAATTGCAACAAACTCTTTTTGAGCATTGGAGGCTTTGGTCATGCCAAGCGTCTCTGTTGCATACTTTTCAATTTCCGCATTTGAGAGGTTGGCCTCAACTTTCATCTGGTTCTGCGTGTAAATACTTTCGGTATCCGCAAGCGTAGCCTGCGCTGTGATGATCTCCTGATTCAACTCGGTGAGCTGTACCTGACCCACGATGATCACACCGATAACAAAGGTGACGATCGCCGCGCTCAGAGTGCCGACCGCGATCTTTACGGGATTGTGACGGCGGCGCCTGATCTTATTCAGCTCTTTTTCGGGGAGCTGAACCACCTTGTTCTTCTGTTTTTTACGGGTTCGTTTATCCGATTCATCGTCATGCTTACGCTGAGGAGCCGCAGAGGAAGTGATTTCCTCATCGAACAAGCTCAAATCGTAAGCAGCGCTGCGGTTTTCATATGCCATGTTTGCACCTTGGCCTTTCTCTATATCAAATTCTCATAAAACACACGTGACTTTGTTGTACATTGGATCATGTTATTATTCCAAAATACAAAAAAGTTTCAAATTTTTAACAATTTCTTTCAACTGTTATACACACAATCTGGCCGCTTTTACGGCAATATCAACACAAAATCAAATATGTAGTATTTACAAAGGTTATAGCCACAATTTATGGTACTGTAATATTCTTTACAACTTTGTTATAATTTTACTACATGTTTCTTCATTTGTCTATAGCTGAGAGGAAATTTTTTAAATTTTTTCGCAGATTCTCAACTTTGCACTCCTTGATCTGGGGTTTTGAGTCAATTCTGTTTCATTTGCACAAACCGGTTTTTTGTGCACTAAACGGGCTTTCGGCTTATTTCCGCACACACAAACGGGGAAATCCTTGGGACAGGTACAGCCCTGACACCAAGACGCCATTTTTTGCTTAACAATGCGGTCTTCCAGCGAGTGGAAGGTGATAACAGCCAGCCTGCCGCCCTTGGCAAGCATGGAAAAAGCGTCGTCCAAACCCTTTTCAAGAACAGTCAGCTCATCGTTGACAGCTATGCGGATCGCCTGAAAGGTTTTCCGCGCGGGATGACCGTCGCGTCTGACGCGCTGCGGTACATTCTCCTTGACGATTTCGGCAAGCTCAAGCGTGGTGGTGATGGGCTTGGTTTCGCGCCGCGCCACAATTCCCCTTGCAATGGAGTTTGCGTACTTCTCCTCGCCGTACTCAAAGATTATCTTGCGAAGGTCCTCAAACGGAAGCGTATTTACAAGCTCTTCGGCAGTAACTCCGTTTTGGCTCATACGCATATCAAGCGGAGCTTCCTCGTGGAACGAAAATCCCCGGGACGCGGTATCGAGCTGATGAGAGGAAACGCCGATATCAAACAGCGCGCCGTCGATGCGCCCTACTCCGCGCAGCTCCAAAAGATCCTTCATGTTTCCGAAGTTGCCCATAACTATAATGGAGTTTTCGTTTTTCTTAAATTTTTCCGTAAGCGTCTGAATAGCGTCGGGGTCCTGGTCGATAGATATTAATTTACCCGTGGTAAGGTGCTTTAATATCTCTCCGCTGTGTCCGCCGCCGCCTGCCGTGCAGTCCACATAGATTCCGTTTTCCTTTATTGCAAGACCTTCGATAGTCTCGCTGAGGAGAACGGGGATGTGTTCAAAATCCATAACGTCCTCCTAAAAGGTCAGCAAATTGAGCGCCTCGCCGATAACATCGGTTTGCGACTCCATGAAGCTGTCGTAATTCTTTTTGCTCCATATCTCCAACCGGTTGTTCATTCCGAGCACAAGAGCCTCGCCCTCCAGGCCGGCAAACTCCCGCAGCGTCTGCGGAATGATCACCCTGCCCTGTGCGTTAGGCGTGACCTCTACCGCCGTCGCGGTAAAAACATATTGCAGCGCCATTGCCTTGTTGGCAGGCAGCTCCAAAATCTTGGCGGAAATCACATCAAACTGTTCCTTTGAAAGAACCTGAACACAGCAATTTCCAAAGCCGCGCGCCAAATAAAAGCTTTCGCCGAGCTCTTCGCGGAATTTTGCGGGCAAAACGATCCTGCCCTTAGAGTCAATTGAATGATTTGACATTCCGGAAAACATTTGCCCACCTCCCGACTGATAGATAATGTCACCAATGTGTCACTCTTAGTCATCTTTTGACACACAATGACACCACTTGCAACTATTATATACCATAGATCGGAAAAAATCAAGGAAAAGTTTGCAAAAACTTCATTTTAGTTACAATAATTATGCCGCCGCACAAGATGTTGTATGATTCGGTTCAAAAACAAAAAGACCGAACAGAAAAAATCTGCTCGGTCTAAGCTGTAATTCGTATATTCGCGGTTTACTGCGCTTTATTCTTTTGAGAATTAAGGATATTGTTGCGGGTCTTTTTTACCTCGCTGAGTTGGGAAGAAAGGCTTTCCTCAGTGCGCTTCATGATGCTGTCAACATATACGTTGGCAGCCTTGCGGATCTCAGCAGACTTCTGCTTAGCGTCGTCCACGATCTCCTTAGCCTTAGCCTGTGCCTCACGAACGATCTCGTTCTGGTTGAGCATCACCTTTTTGCGCTCCTCTGCGGAACGGATAATGTTTTCGGACTCGCGGTTTGCCTCGGCAAGGATCTGCTTTCTGTCGGACACGATGTTTTTAGCCTGTCTTACCTCTGCGGGCATAGAATCCTGGATCTGGTCGATAATATCATAAACATCATCGCTGTTGACCATTACCTTACCGCCCGAAAAAGGAACGGCTTTAGCATCATTTATTAAATCCTGAAGCTGTAAAATTAAATCATCAACTTTCATTTCTTCCACTCCTAAAACTTAGATTATTATGTAAAGTAAAATTAAAAACTATTTTGATTCGCGCAGTCTCTGCACGATGCGGTCATGCACGCAGGCAGGCACAAAATTGCTTATATCGCCGCCGTATGCGCCGATTTCGCGCACCATGCTTGAACTCAAATAAGTAAAATCCGCATCCGACGTCAAAAAGATGGTTTCAAGCTGCGGATTGAGCCGTTTGTTGGCGATCGCCATCTGAAACTCATACTCAAAGTCCGACACAGCACGCAAGCCCTTGACTATTGCGTCAATATTGTGTTTGCGGCAGTACTCGGCAAGCAATCCGTCAAAGCTGACGACCTCCACGTTGTCAAGCCCCTGAAGCGCCTCACGCATAAAAGTCATGCGCTCCTCCGGAGTAAAGCAGTGCTTTTTGGTGGCGTTGACCAACGCCGCCACATACACGCGGTCAAACATTTTTGAAGCTCTGGTTATGATGTCCAAATGACCGAGTGTGACCGGGTCAAAGCTTCCCGGACAGATTACCGATTTATTCATGATGCAAAATCCTTATGACGAAACGTCGATATTTTTATTTTACCATAGCGATACTGTCTGTCAAGTACAAAATCGCCGATATTTGATAAAAGTTTTTCCTGCTGAGGATTCTCGGCTATGATAACGCCCGTATCCTTCATGCAGGGCTCCACACGCTGCAAAGCATCCTGCAATACGCCTGTATTGTACGGCGGATCAAGAAACGCAATATCAAACTGCTGCGGACACATTGACAAAAAACTGCGATAATCGGCATGGAACACCTTGGCTTTGTCCTCCAGACCGGTACGTTTTAGATTGCGTTTGACGGTCTCCACTGATTTTTTTGCGTTGTCGGCAAAATACGCGGATTCCGCGCCTCGGCTGAGAGCTTCAATGCCCATTTGACCCGAGCCGGCAAAGAGGTCTAAAAAGACCCTTCCCTCTGTTTCAAACTGAATTATGGAGAATACTGCTTCCTTGACTCTGTCGGTAGTGGGACGAACGTCCTCGCCCTCAAGAGTTTCCAGCCGTCTGCCGCGGGCTGTACCTGTTATGACTCGCATTTGCTTTTTTCCTTCACATTATTAGTTTATAGTATAACACAGTTATTTGGATTTTACAACAAAATTTTATAAAATTCTTCAATCTTCTTTCGGATGGAAGTATAAATACACTTTTAGAGCGCTGTCTTTTGTCATTTTAGGGGCATTTTGCAGCTCCTCCAAATCCGCTTTTGCTATGTTCTCTACGGTTCTAAAGTAACGCAGCAACGATTTTGCGCGCACTGTACCGACGCCCTCAATGGACGTAAGCGAGCTTTTGAACGTACTGCTTTTTCGTCGCTGGTGGTGATAACCGATCGCAAACCGGTGCACCTCGTCCTGCATCTTACTTAAAAACGCAAATAGCTGCCGCTTGGAGCTGATCGCGATCTCGCCGCCGTCACCGGTTACCGCGCGCGTGCGGTGCTTGTCGTCCTTGACCATACCGTAAAGCGGCACGTCGATCTGCATACGGTCGAGCACCTCGCGTACCGCTGCCACCTGACCCTTGCCGCCGTCGAGCAGTATAAGGTCGGGGAGCTTGCCAAAGCCCTCGTCCGACGGCTCAGCCTGCTTGTATTCCTCAAAACGGCGCGTCAGCACCTCCGCCATGGACGCGTAGTCGTCCTGTCCGGTAAAGCCTTGGATCTTGAACTTGCGGTAGGCGGATTTAAGCGGTCTGCCGTTGCGGTAAACTATCATCCCGGCAACGTTTTCGGTTCCGGCAAGATGGGAAATATCGTAGCTTTCAATGTATTCGGGGAGTTTATCCAAGCCGAGCGTTTCGCGAAGCTCCTCGAGCACGCTGTATTCGCGCACGGTCGCGCCGTTTTGCTGCGCCAAAGCCTCGGCGGCGTTTGAGCGGCACATCTGAACAAGCTGCGCCTGCTCTCCCCTTTGCGGAACCGTTACGTTGACCTTGTTGCCGCGTTTTTCACTGAGCCAGCGCGCAACGTCCTCCAGTCCGTCAAAGTCGCTGCCCAGAGCTATATTTTTGGGGATGTCACGGCGCAGAGTATAATAACTGATGAGGAATTCCTCATACTCGCTCTCGCTGTCGCCGCTGTCAAAAATAAAGATTTCACGGTCAAAGAGCCTGCCGCCCTCAAAACGGAACACCTGAAAACAGGTTTTGCCCTCGTTGGAAAAGGAGGCGATGACGTCCTCGTCAAGCACCTTATTTGCTACTACCTTTTGCTTGTCTCCCATGCGGCGTACCGCCTTGATCTTATCGCGTATACGCGCCGCACGCTCGAATTCCAAATTCTCCGCGGCTTCTTCCATCTGCGCGGTCAGCTGCTTGATGGAGTTGGACGAACCGCCCTTTAAAAAATCCAGCGCCTGCTGCAAGCTCTCGCGGTAGTCGCTGAGCTTGACCTTGCCGGTACAAGGCGCCATGCACTGCTTGATGTGGTAATTAAGGCAGGGCCGCGCCTTTTTAAAATCCTGTGGAAAACGGCGGTTACAGGTAGGCAGCATAAAGATTTTATTTGCTTCCTCAACCGCGCTTTTTACGTAATAACTGCTTTTGTAGGGACCGATGTATTCGGCGCCGTCGTCCGCCTTTTGAAGCACATAGCTTATCTTTCCCCAGTCGCCGGAGCTGACGCGAATGTAACTGTAGCCTTTGTCGTCCTTAAGCAGGATATTATACTTTGGGGTATGCTGTTTTATAAGGCTGCATTCAAGTATCAGCGCTTCAAATTCGCTGTCGGTGATAATATATTCAAAATCTCCGACATTATCCACCATACGGCGCACCTTTTCGGCATGATTGGTCTGCGAGCCGAAATACTGGCTGACA
This sequence comes from uncultured Clostridia bacterium, assembly GCA_946183545.1. Taxonomy (GTDB): domain Bacteria; phylum Bacillota; class Clostridia; order Oscillospirales; family Acutalibacteraceae; genus Ruminococcoides. The sequence goes on along the minus strand of CAMHCD010000025.1, from coordinate 957 downwards.
CGGTTTTTGAGCGCTTTTGCCTTGCCTATATAGATTATCTCACCGCTGTTGTCGTGCATGATATACACTCCGGGCAGCAGAGGAAGCGCCATAGCCTTTTTGCGCAATTGAGCCATTTTTGGATTCATCGGATCACCTCCCTAACAAAGAATCGTTGATACCGTTTCCGAACAAATAAAAACGGGCGGAAATAATCCGCCCTGAAACAAATGTTATATTCAGCAATAATTACTCTGCAAAGCCGGACTCTACCAATTCGGAAAGACCTTCTACCGCTTCGGTTTCATCTGCGCCGTCAGCGATGATCTTGATCGATGTGCCGCCGATGATACCCAGTGAAAGCACACCCAAAAGGCTCTTTGCGTTAACACGGCGTTCTTCCTTCTCAACCCAAATGGTAGCCTTATACTCGTTAGCCTTCTGAATAAAGAATGTTGCGGGACGAGCGTGTAAGCCTGCTTTGTTCTGTACTAAAACTTCCTTAACATACATTTGTGATACCCTCTTCTCCTATAGCATAATGTCGATAATGACAAAGCCTTTTATCGTAGATTTTCAGCTTGTTAGGTTCTATTATAATCACTTTTTGGTATTTGGTCAATAACCCTGTTTCAATTTCGTTTGAATAATCACTCGATGTAGAATTAGCACCCCTTTATTTGTGCAATTTTACAACAATTCACAGCATGTTTGTCAGTGTTGATTCTAATATGTGCATTGTTTTATTGCATTATGCGCAAGAAATCAAACATTTTCAAGCAATTCGGGGCGTTTTTTTCGTGTTACTTCGAGGCTTTTTTCGTGCCGCCAGCGGTCGATGTTTGCGTGGTGACCGCTCAAAAGCACCTCCGGTACCTCCATTCCGCGCCAAACGGACGGTTTTGTGTACTGCGGGTACTCCAGCAGACCGTTAAAGTGGCTCTCCTCGGTAAAGCACTCGTTGTTGGTGAGCACTCC
>CAMHCD010000024.1 GCA_946183545.1 uncultured Clostridia bacterium | reverse complement strand
GCAGGTATTTGCCACCACGGGCAGGAGCTACTCAGCCTTGAAGCTGCTGGCAAAAAAGGACGGGATTCCTATAAAAACTCCCGTAAAGCTTACCGAGCCAAAGCGCTTTTGCCACGAGAGCCTGCGTCAGCTTGAACGCGAGGCTTTCCGCTCCGAACGTGAGCCGAGCAAGAGTAAGCCGGAGCATATCACGCTTTACGCCGCCAACGACATATATGACGAGTGTGCCTATACCGCGCGTCAAATCAAGCGACTGGTGATTGAGGAGGGCTATCTGTACTCCGACATCGCCGTCATCTGCAACGACCTGACTCCGTACCGCGGTACGCTTAACGTTATTTTCGATAAATACGAGATACCTTATTTTATGGATATGAGCCGCGACATGGACGTCAAGCCTCCCGTTCGGCTGATAAACACGATTTTCCGTTTGATCTTAAACGGCTTCCGGCGCGAGGATGTGCTGGCTCTGTTAAAGACGGGATTAACGGATAATTCCGAAGAAGAAATAAACATATTTGAAAACTACCTTTACATATGGAACCTCAGCGGAAAGGCATTAAGCGTTCCGTTTACGCAAAATCCGCGCGGTTTTTCCGAAGTTATGACCGAGGAGGACAAAAGTGAGCTTGCCGTTGCCGAGCGTGTGCGGCAATCGGTAATGGAGCCGCTGCTGCGCTTCCGCGAGGATGTTAAGGACAAAAACGGCGGTCAAATAAGCCGCCTTCTATACCTGCTGCTTGAACAGCTGAACGTGCCTGCTGCACTTGAGCGGATGTACGACCGTCTTGAACAGAGCGGAGAAACCGGCTTGGGCGCGGAACAGGTGCGGGTTTGGTCGCTGCTGATGAACGCGCTGGACAAAACAGTAGCGGTCGCCGACAATATCCCGCTGACTCCAAAGCGTTATTATGAGCTGCTTTCTATTCAAATCGACGCTCTACAGTTTATGGAGATCCCACAAACCGCCGACAGCGTCAATGTTACAACTGCACAAAGGCTTCGTAATTCTACCCAAAAATTCAGCTTCCTGATTGGTTGTAACGACGGGGTGTTTCCTGCTGTGCCGCATACCTCGGGCTTGTTCTCGGCGTTTGAGCTGAGGCTGCTCGCGCTGAATGACATCTCCATAAGCGACAGCTTCTCCGATCTTGCGGATTTGGAGACCTTTATGACCTACTCATGCCTTGCCTCCGCGTCGCACGGTCTATCCGTAAGCTGTCCGCTGGTCAACCAAAAAGGAGAATCCATGCAGGCATCGGTGATATTTGAGGAGATCAAAAAAAGCTTTTCGTCGGTCACGGTGCTTGACCGCACGGACTTTGACGACCGCGCGGAATCTATGTTTGCCGTTCAGCCCGCGTTCGAGGCATACGCTCAGTCCTTGGCAGAGGGCAACACAGAGCTTCAGGGCTTGGGAGATTTCTTTGCCGGAGACAGCCGCTTTGCAGCTAAAACCGAAGCTATCCGCCGTGCGCTTGACCAAACGCCGTTTCAAATCGAAAACACCGCAAACGCCGAAAAGCTTTTCGGAAGCGACCTTACTATTTCCGCGTCTCAAATCGAAAAATTCAGCCTGTGCCGCTTTGCTTACTTCTGCAACTACGGTCTGCGTGTGCGTGAACGCCGCAAGGCTGAGATCGACCAAATGGAGTACGGCACTTTGGTGCACTTTGTACTTGAACGTTTCTTTACCGATTATTCTAAAAAAGAATATTCCGCAATGACCGACGCTCAGCTTTCCGCATTTATCCGCAAAACAGTTGAGCAGTACCTTAAAGACTATTTCGGAGGCGACAGTCAAAAATCCAACGCCTTTTTATATCAGCTCGAAATGCTGTGCCGCAATATGCTTTTGCTGCTGCGCCACTTGGTCAGCGAGCTCAGTCAGAGCGATTTTTCCGTAGCCGATTGCGAGCTGAACATCGGGCAGGATATCCCTGCCTATACGGTAAAGCTCCCGACAGGGCATAGCATAGCCGTGTGCGGAAGTATCGACCGCGTTGATGTTCTAAAGCATGACGGCGGAACTTATCTGCGCGTTGTGGACTACAAAACCGGCGCAAAGGAATTCAAGCTTTCCGACATCCTGTACGGGCTCAACCTGCAAATGCTGCTCTATCTTCATGCGGTCGAGCAAAACGGGGTAGGGCGTTACGGCAATATAACCCCGGCAGGTATTTTGTATATGCCGGCAGGAGTGCCCGTTATAGCCGCCGACAATCTTACAGCTGAACAGATACAGCAAAAAATCAGCGATAATTATAAAATGAACGGGCTGCTGCTCGACGACGTGCGCGTTATCAAGGGTATGGACAAGAGCGAATCCGCCGTATATATCCCGGTAAAAATCAAGAACGGCGAGGGCTACGGAAAAAGCCTTGCCACACTTGCGCAGTTCGGCAGCATCTTTCAAAAGCTCGATCTTACCGTTGCCGAAATGGGCAGGGCTCTGTATGACGGCAAAATCGAAGCTTCTCCCGTAAAGGGAGCGCATGACGCGTGCGAATACTGCCCGTATGACAGCGTGTGCGCCTATCGAATGAGTGCGCCGCGCAACACCTTCGGTGTGGACAACGACGAGGTTTACCGTCAGATCGAGGAAGAATTGAGAGGTGAGGACAATGCCTGAGTGGACAAAAGAACAAGAGCATGCCATCACCGCCACAGGCGGCTCTGTGCTGGTTTCGGCAGCCGCAGGCTCGGGCAAAACCGCCGTGCTGGTCGAACGCGTTATCCGTATGATCACGCGGAGCGATAACCCCATCGACGCCGACCGGTTGTTGATAGTCACCTTTACACGCGACGCCGCCGCCGAAATGAAGCAGCGTATCGCCGCTGCTTTGAATGACCTTTTGGAAAAGGATCCCTGTAATCCGCAGCTGCTGCACCAAAAGCAGCTGCTGTATAACGCCAATATCTCGACCATAGACAGCTTTTGCGCCAATTTGATCCGCGAGTACTTCCATACGCTCGACATTGCGCCGGACTTCCGCGCTGCGGAAAACACCGAGCTGGAGCTTATGCAGACGGACGCGATGGACGCCGCAATAGAGTTCTTTTATGAACAGGACGATCCGGATTTCCGCGCGCTGTTGGACGCTTTTTCCGGCAAGCAGGGCGATTTGAATCTCAGAAAAACGGTGCGCCGGATCCAGGATTTCTTAGACACTCAGCCCTTCCCGGAGGAATGGCTGGACAATATGCTGCAATGTTACCGCGCAAACAGCGTGACCGATTCCGTGTGGGGCGATATCATCACCGACTTTGCCCACTCCGCCGTAAGCCACGGAATAACCCTTTGTGAAAACTCCCTAAAGCTGCTCAACGAGGAGGGTGACGAAAAGCTCAGCGACAAGCTCGTCCCCGTGTTGGAGGATGACAGCGCCTATTTTACCCAAATCCAAAAGCTGCTGCTTGACGGCGACTGGGACAACGCGGTCGAGCTTATCCAATCCCACGTATTTCCGCGCATGACAGCGCCGCGCGGCTATAAGGAGCATCCCGTCAAGCTTGCCGCAGCCGCCAACCGCGACGAGATAAAAAGCGCCAACGAACGCCTAAAGCTTTGCTTCTGCCGCACACAGGAGCAGGCAAAGGCGGAATTTGATGAGCTGTACGGCATAGTAAGAGCGCTGTTTTCGCTGGTACAGCAGACAGTAAATGAACTGAATATTCTAAAAAAGAATAAAAACGTTCTCACCTTTGCCGACACCGAGCTGCTCACCGTCAGACTTTTGGCGCAGAGCAACGGCAGCGGAGGATATATAAAAACGCCTCAGGCGCATGAGATAGCACGCCGTTTTGACGCGATAATCGTGGATGAATTCCAGGATGTCAACGACGTTCAAAACCTTATCTTTAACTGCGTGTCAACCGATGAGCGCAACCTTTTTGTGGTGGGCGACGTTAAGCAGAGCATATACGGCTTCCGTCAGGCAAAGCCCGAGATCTTTATAAACCGCCGAAGTGACTGCGTTCGTTACAACGAGACAGAGCCGCAGTATCCTGCCGCAGTTTTCCTTGATAAAAACTTCCGCAGCCGCAGCGAGGTGTGCGATTCCGTAAACTTTGTGTTTGAACGCCTAATGCGCCGTGACTGCGCCCGAATGGATTACACCACCGACGAAAGGCTGAATACCGGCGCAACGTATCCCGAAAGCGACGGAAGCTTTGATACGGAAATTTCTTTAATAGAAAAATCAGCCTTCGATGAGGACACACCTCAGCTTGAAGCCGCATATATCGCGGGCAGGATAAAGCAGATGATGGGGCAGGGCTTTACCGTTACAAAGGGTGATGATACCCGCCGCGCCACCTACGGAGATTTTGCCGTCATCATGCGCAGCCCAAAATCGAGCGCAAGTCAGATGGTGGCTACGCTTATCCAAAACGGCGTTCCTGCCTACAGCGAGGAAAGTCAAAGCGCGTTTGACGCACGCGAGGTCAAGGTCACGCTCAACCTGCTGCGCGTCATAGATAATCCGGCTCAGGATATCCCTCTGCTTAGCGTTTTATGCAGTCCGGTCTACGGCTTCACGCCGGACGAGCTTGCCGACCTTCGCGCCGAAAGCCGCCGAAAGACTCTGTATTATTCGCTGACTCAATACGCGGAGCACAACCGAAAGGCGGCGGATTTTCTTGCGGAGCTCAGCAGGCTTCGCGCCTACGCCTACACCTGCACAGTAGAGGAGCTGATCGAGCGCATTTGTGAGACCACCGCGGTAATTGCGGTAACGGCAGCGCTTGGGGGCGGCAGTCAGCCTCTTTCAAATCTCAATCAGCTGCGCTTTTACGCCAAGACCTACGGCGCAGGCGGCTACAAAACGCTGTCCGACTTTATCTATTTTATAGACCGTCTGATAGACAACAAAACCCAGCTGCCCGGTGACTCCGCTGCGGACGCGGAGAGCCTTAACGGTGTTCGCGTACTGAGCATCCATAAGTCAAAGGGATTGGAATATCCGGTTTGCTTTGTTGCCGGCTGTGCCAAAAAGTTCAATAAAACAGATTTGCGTTCCGATGTTCTCATCGACAGCCATGCGGGTCTCGGCATTAAGCGCAAGGACGGCGTTTGCCGCTATAACACCCTGCCGAGGCTGGCGGTCGAGCTTGCAATAGAGAAGAACGAGATAGCCGAGGAGCTCCGCGTGCTGTACGTCGCCCTGACCCGTGCGCGTGAAAAGCTCATTGTGGTGGGTACTGTCAGCAACGTTGACCGCATGATCGAAAAAAATGCCTCCAAGCTCGCCTTCGGCACCGTTATTGAACCGTACACCGTGTCCAACAGCCAAAGCATTTTGGAGTGGATGCTGCTTACAGCACTTGTAAACCCTTCGTCAAGAGGGCGACTGCTTTCAAATCAGGAAAATATAATTCTAAAATCGAATTATCCTCACTGGCAAATCAACCGTATCGAAACCATAGAACAGCTCACGGGCGGCGGAGAAAGACATGAGGTTTTTGATCCCGAAGTCTTTCAACAAGCGCGTACCACTGTGGATTATGCCGCGCTGCTGCGGCGCAACCTCGCGTTTGATTACCCCAATGCAGCCATCCTTGATTTGCCGCAGAAGGTCAGCGCGTCGCAGACGGTACATAACCAAAACGCCGAGTATTTTGACAAGGTGATAGTCAAGCCGCGTTTTCTTTCCAAGGAATCAGCCGAGGCGGTTGAGCGCGGTACAGCGCACCATGTGTTTTTGCAGTACTGCGACTTTAAAAACGCGCGCGCGGACATATCGCTTGAGGCTGACCGCCTTGTTGAGTCAGGCAGACTGAGCGCGGAGCAGCGTAAGTGTATAGACTTAAATAAGCTTGCCGCGCTGCTCAACAGCTCACTGTTTGACCGCGTGCTCGATTCGCCGCAGGTTTACCGCGAGGAACGGTTTGCCGCGCAAATCAGCCCCGGAACGGTGTTTGAGGAATACCGCGACGTTGATACCGACTTTAAGATAATCATGCAGGGCGCGGTGGACTTGGCGTTTGTTGAGGACGGCAAGCTTGTGATAGTAGATTACAAAACCGACCGTGTTCGCGACATAGAAAAGCTGAAAACGCTTTACCGTAAGCAGCTTATGCTCTACAGCGAGGCGATGAGCCAAACGCTGGAAATGGAGGTAGGGGAGTGTATTATCTGCTCCGTCCACCTCAATGATTTTATAACTATATAGAATAAAACGGTTCCCGACTTTATTGCTGTGGTCGGGAACCGTTTTTACTTTAATTCTTTAATTTGTTCAGTCTTTATCCTCGTATGCGGCGTTAACCATCATCATGTTACGCTCAAAGCGTTTTTTGTTACGGCTGATAAGGAACATGATTATAAGACCGTTTACGCCCTCATAAATCAGGGCAATGCCTAACATGATCATCAGCGCCGTGCCGAGCGCTTCCTTAAACACGATGGTCACAATGCCGAGCACAACGGCGATGCAGGAGATTATCAGCAGCACATACCACTTTTCCATGCCGAAGTCTTTCAGCCAGAACGAGCGCTTGATGTTCATAACACCGTCAATGATTATGATGACGGATATGGAAACCAGCAGGATATTTTTGATGGTGTCGGGTGAGAACAGCGTAAATATGCCGAACACCACGCATATGCCTCCGATGATAAGCTCCGGAATCAGGTTTTCGTCGCTGTCCTTGTTAAAGAAGAAAGCGATCACGTTGATCACGCCGTAGATAGTCAGAATGATTCCGAACGCGTAGCAAATCGTAGCTTCAACCTTTGCAGGGTGCATAACGGTGTATACGCCGAAAATAATATAGATGATGGATGCAATGATATATGTGGCAGGCAGCTTCATCCATGCTCTGCCGCGCGGTCTGTCCCTATACATAATAGCCCTCCTCAGTCAATTCGTTTGTCGCAGTATTCGCACATGCGCATGCCTAACTTTTCGTAGCTCAGGTTGGGAAGATACGCCTCATGTCTTGTAATACATTTGGGATTATTGCAGCGCAGGTCGCAAACCTGAGTTTCGCGAGCAGGAATCAGGAAGTCCTCATCCTGCAACAGCAGCAGTATAAGCGCCATGCGGCCGAACATGCCGTACTGCGCCTGCTTAAAGTAAAGCGCCCTTGGGTCGTCGTCGATGTCCACGGTGATCTCGTTCACTCTGGGCAGGGGGTGCAGGATTATCATATCCTGCGGCGCGCGGTCGAGCTTTTCTCTGTCAAGGACAAATACATTCTTCTGCGCCTGATAATCCTCCTCGCTCTTAAAGCGTTCGCGCTGGATACGAGTCATATACAGCACATCCAAGTCGGTCACTGCGTCGGCAAGGCTGTTTGAGATCTCATACGCGCAGCCGTTCTTTTCCAGGATATCTATTATATACAGCGGCACGCAGAGCTCCGGTGTGGAAACAAGCACAAAGGAGTTGCCCTCGTACTTTGCAAGCGTTTTGATCAGCGAATGTACTGTCCTGCCGTTGAGCAAGTCGCCGCACACTCCGATCTTCAGGTGGTCAAGCCTGCCTTTTTCACAGCTCAGGGTAACGATGTCGGTCAGCGTCTGGGTGGGGTGAAGGTGACCGCCGTCTCCGCAGTTGATCAGCGGAACCTCGCTGTAGAGCGAAGCCGCCATAGCCGTGCCCTCGGTTGGGTGACGGATGGCGATAATGTCCGCGTAACCGCTGATGACGGATATAGTGTCCTTTAGGTTTTCGCCCTTTGACACCGAGGAGTTCATCGGGTTGTCAAAGCCGATGGTTCTTCCGCCCAGCTTAAGCATCGCCGTCTGGAACGACATCTGAGTACGCGTGCTCGGCTCATAAAACAGAGTGGCAAGTATCTTGCCGTCGCAGGCGTGGCGGTAATCGGCAGGGCTCTGCATGATTTTTTTTGCTTTCTTTACTATTTTGGCAAGCTGCTCAACGCTCATTGCCTCTAAATCGATCAGGTTTTTATTCTCCATAAACCCACAGCTTTCATTTTTATTCCATTCTATTGTAACAAATTCCTGCGGAATTATCAATATAAATCTGTTTTTTTCTTTACTAAAGTTTATATAATTCTTCGGTAACCAAATTTTTCCGGACTTTTTGTGCGTATAAGGCGACTGAAACGGCTTTTGCTCATTTTTGCGCATTTTAGGACACGGAATCTTACCAAAATAATACTATTTTATGCGATGAATACGCACTATGTTACCTAATGCAAAAAGCAAAATTATAATGCTATCTTTAAATAATAAGTGAAAAAGGATTAATAGATTGCTGTTTTTATGCACTTTAATGTCTATGCCTAAAAACTAAAATTTGACACTTTTATACTATTTTGCTTTAGATGCGCTTCGATTGAAATTGACAGAGTTTGAGCTAAAATGGTATATAAAAGGTGCTGTTTTGTGTTCTAAATGAGTTATGATTTATCTAAATAATCAAACTCAATCACAACATTGGTTAATATGCTTATAATACAGTTTAATTTATCAATATAATTATTTAAAATGCGAATTTACAAATATTAATAAATAAAGTAAAATATACACATGAAACATACAAAGATTGAGAGAGGAGAATTTATATGGCCGGAAAATTCAAAGTTGTTATTACTGATGATCAAAAAGCTGTTCGCATTCCCAAGGGCTTGCGTATGCTTATCAGACGAAGCTGCATTGCAGCGCTGCAAAACGAAAACATTGAGAATGATACACAGGTTAATGTAGATTTTGTCGACAATCGGCATATTTCCAAGCTCAACAAAGAATATAACGATTCAGATGCTACTGTTTCCAATATCGTTATTCCCAAAGAGGGTGACGACAAGTGCATCGGAAATATTGTGATCTCTATGGAGAAAACCGTGGAGCAGGCGGAATCTCAGATGTCTACTTTAGAGCGTGAAGTTGGTTATACCGTGGTTCACGGTGTTTTACAGCTGACCGGCAACACGCCCAAATCCGATTTGGAGGAATCCAAGCTCAAGGATAGGGAAGAGTATATCATGTACCTTTTGGGGCTTCCGTCATCCTCTGCATACGCTTTGAACAACGCTTAACTAAAACCGAACCGTTCTGCGCCTGCGGAGCGGTTCTTTTTATTAATGAGGTAAGGATATGGATCAACAGCTAAAATACTACCGTCTACTGGCGGAAAAATATCCTACGGTAAGCGCGCTTTCCCGTGAGATAATCAACCTAAGCGCTATTTTGAATCTGCCCAAGGGCACAGAGCATTTTATGAGCGATCTTCACGGCGAATACGACGCGTTTTACCACATCGTCAACAACTGCTCGGGAGTAGTACGCGAAAAGGTCAATATGCTTTTTCGCGACAGTCTGAGCGAAAAAGAACGTGACGAGATCTGCATGCTTATCTACTACCCGGTGGAAAAGCTCGATATGGCGCGCAAGCAAAACCTGCTTTCGGAGCAATGGTACAACACCTGCATAACGCGACTGCTTGCCATAGCCGCCACGCTGTCGTCAAAATATACTCGCTCAAAGGTGCGCAAGGCTATGCCGTCCGACTATGCCTACATCATCGACGAGCTGCTACACGCGCAAAAGGACGAGGACAATAATCAGGAGCGCTACCACCGTGAGATCCTCAACACCATTATCGAGATCAATCCAAAGGGCTTTATCGTGGCGCTGGCAGAGCTTATAAAGCGGCTGGCGGTAGACAGGATCCACATAGTAGGCGATATCTTTGACCGCGGTGAATCTGCCGACAAGATCATGGATGTATTGATGTCATATCCGTCTCTTGATATAGAATGGGGCAACCACGATATCCTTTGGATAGGAGCGGCTTCGGGCAGCAACGCCTGCATTGCCAACGTTGTGCGCAACGCCGTTAAGTATAACACCGTGCGAACTCTCGAAAGCGGCTACGGTATCTCTCTGCGCAACTTGGCGCTGTACGCCGAAAAAAACTACACCGGCACCCCGATGGAGGCGGCGCTGAAGGCTATCACGGTCATGCAGTTCAAGCTTGAGGGACATGTTATCTTGCGTCATCCTGAATACGAAATGCAGAGCCGACTGCTGCTCGACAAAATGGATCTTTCAAATAAAACCGTTCAAAGCGAGGGCGTAACCTATCCGTTGTGCTTTACTGAGTTTCCTACCCTCGACCCCGACGATCCCTACGCTCTCACCGAGGAGGAAAGCTTCGTCATCGACGAGCTGCGCAGCGATTTCCTAAACAGCGAGCGGCTACAGCGCCACGCCGCGTTTTTGGTGGATAAGGGCAGCATGTACAGGGTACACAACGGCAATCTGCTCTATCACGGTTGCGTACCGCTTGATCCCGACGGCACGCTCGAAAGCGTCATGCTGTTCGGCACGCCGTGTCACGGCAGACGGTTCCTTGATCTGTGTGAGGCAAAGGCACGCCGCGCCTACCACACCCGACCGTACCAAAAGGACGACACCGACTTTTTGTGGTACCTGTGGTGCGGCAAAAAATCACCTCTCTGCGGCAGGAACATCAAAACCTTTGAACGGGCGTTTATTCCCGACCAAGCCGCGTGGCACGAGGAAAAGAATCCATACTACGATTACTACACGCAGGAGGACACCTGCTTAATGATATTGCGCGAGTTCGGGCTCAACGGCAGCCGCTCGCACATCGTAAACGGTCATACTCCGGTAAAAACCGGCAAGGGCGAGCTGCCCGTCAAGTCCGGCGGCAGGCTGCTTGTTATCGACGGCGGCTTTTGCAAGGCTTACCACCGCACTACGGGAATCGCCGGTTACACGCTGATCTACAATTCCCACGGGCTGCGTATCAAGGCGCATCATCCCTTTGAGACAGTGGAAAAGGCGCTTGAGGACAGCCTCGACATCCACTCCGACAACGAGATAATCGAAACCGAAGCTCACCGCGTAATGGTGCGCGATACCGACGACGGCGTGCGTATCCAAAGCGAGATAGAGGATCTAAAGCAGCTTTTGCGTTATTATCGTGACGGAATAATTGAACCTAAGTAACCGACCCGATAGGTTATTTAAAACTGTCATACCGTTTTTGCCGGGATCTCCGGCAAGGCTCGGATAATGGCAGTTTTTTGTTTGGTGCCTTTAGGTGTGGAAATAAAAAGCTTTAGCAAAAGAAAACCTCCGAGTAAAATAGTAGTGTGTTTGTCGACGCATTACTAAAGATACAAGGAGGGTTTTCAAAAATGAAAAAAGATAAAAACGAAATTAAGCATACAGCCCACTCAACGTACAGATGCCAGTACCATATAGTTTTTGCTCCAAAGTTTAGGAGAAAAGAAATATATGGGAAACTGAGACAAGACATAGGGGAGATACTCAGGAAACTGAGCGAACAAAAGAAAGTAGAAATAATAGAAGCAGAAGCGTGTCCGGACCATATCCATATGCTGGTGTGCATACCACCATATCTAAGTGTATCACAATTTATGGGATATCTCAAGGGGAAAAGCAGTTTAATGATTTATGCGGTTTTTTCCATGGATCTTTTGATCCGGTTATATACCGGCTTCAGCGTCAAGCCCTGCACGACCGTTGTAAAGAATACTATCGCGTAGGTACCGCCAATAACGATGTAATATACCTCGTCCGATATCATTCCTTTTGTGCTCATGGCAAGAGCAACGGACAAGCCGCCTCTCAGTCCGCCCCAAGTCAGCAGCTTGATAAAATTAAAACGGCTGTAGTTGTCGGGGATCTTGCCCATTATCAGCGAAGATATCGACAGGCTGCTCACCCTTGCAATGAAATTCGCCGTGATAGCCACAAGTGACAGGATGATAACGTATTCCATTTGCAGCACACGGACAAACGATAATCCCAGCATTACATACAGAATAGAGTTGAAAAGCGAATCCAGAGTTTCCCAAAAGTTATCAAAGGATTCAGCGTCCTCGGGTTCCTCGGTGGAATAGCGGGAACGCAGCGCGGAGAACATGATTCCGCAAATCACCGAAGCTATCGCGCCGGAAAAATCGCATTTTTCACATACCGCGTATGAGAGAGATACCGCCAGCATGCTTATAAAAATGCGGAGCATCTTGCTCTTGCAAAAGCGGAACATCAAGAAGCACAGCGCTGTTACTGCCACGCCTACCAATACCGCTCCGAGTATCTCCTGAAGCATTACGCCGAAAAAGCTGCCGGACGATGAGGAGGTCACCATGCCGGAGAAGCATACAAACAATGCTACGCCCACGCCGTCGTTAAACAGCGATTCGCCCTCGATCAAAAATGATATATTTTTCGGCAAGCCGAATTTGCTCAAAATACCGGTCGCGGCTATCGGGTCGGTGGGAGCGATTATGCTGCCGAACATCAGGCAGACAGGCAGCGATATCTCCGCTCCCAGCAGCAGCGACGCGCCGTAGAACAGAAAGCCGTAGAACAACGAGCCCAGCAGGGTGCATACGAAAGCGAGCACCGTTATCTGCCGCGCCTGCGCTTTGAAATCGGACAGCTTCATGCGGCAGGAGCCTGAAAAAAGCATGAAGCACAGCACGCCTTCCAAAAGGAAATCCTTGATATCCATCATCTGAGCTTCTTCAAGGATATCGACTCCCTTTATCAGCGCCGAAACGATAAGGATCACAATACCGATGACGGTCGAGAAAAGCATCAGAGATATCTCATACGGAAGCTTTGTGACCTTTTCGTTGAAAAAACCTAAAATGCATACAAAAGCGATTATCGCTACGAATAAATAAATACTCATACACAGTTTTTCCTTTCATTTTTATGTTTGAAGGGATCAAAATCATGCCGGTGATCCCTTCTGCCGGAATATGTAAATAAGGGTGATGTTATTTGGGCAGGGGAGAGCAGGGCGTTGTTATCAGCCGTTGCCTTGTTCTACCTTGGCGATCTCCTCCTTTGACGCTTCCTTTAGGGAATATGTATCAAACGCCGCTTCTCTCGGCAGCTGGATATCGATCCTGTCCATTTTCTGTACCAAACATTCTCCGGATGTCATTACCGCCTCAAACACATGTCCTCCGAGCTTTCTGTCCTTTGACAAAAAGTGCATGTGCCAGCCCGAAGCGTTTATGCCGTCCATATAATCGGGATAATACACACATACCAGCGTTCCGTAGATCCGCTCAAAGGAAAAATCCATCTGCGTTTTTGAAAGTATGTCCTTTAATGAAACATGATGCGAGCGGTAGGGAGCTCCGGCGCGTGCGTGGATCGTTTCAAACCAGCCGTCGATCCGTCCCACATGGATGCTGTTCAGTCCGAAGTCTTCCTCTATCCTCAGCGTCAGCTCCATTTTTATGGCTTCGATATTCGGCATGTTTTCCATCTTAAAGCTTCTGCCGTCCTTAATAAAGCCAGCCACGGCAAAAGGCACTCCTGCCGAGTCCTGCGAGCGAACTATACCGCCGTCGGGCTTAGCCTGATAGCACACACCGTCTAAAACTATCATCTCGCCGTCAACATTCTCAAATGTACCGAGCCCCGTATCGCCGTGTTCAAGTAATTCCTCAACCGTGACAACGGGTCGTGTGTATCCGAGCGCCAAAGCCTGCAGAGTGGACACCTGATATATTTTGTTTGATTTCATTTTGCTGTTCCTCCTTTATTGTTTTCCCAAATTATTATTAATCATAACATATTTTTATTCAATATACAATATAAAAATTGACATTTTCAATATAGTTTATTAGAAAACAGTAGACTTTTGTAGCCGTTTATGCTATAATATTGTATAACTAATCGTAGGAGATCATGATATGGCTAAAAAAGAAACCGAACCGGCAAAAAGCGAATCTGTAAAAGACAGCGGCAGTCAACCCGACAACGCGCTTAAAGACAGAAAAACGATCCTGACCGCAAAAAGGGTCGAAACCATCGTCGCTGTCCTGCTCGGCATCACCACGCTGCTTTCGGCATGGGCTTCCTGGATAGGCCATTTGCACGGCGGTATCCAGTCCATCAATTTTACAAAGAGCAATAACACTGCGTCAAAGGGCACCGCGGGGTATAACCTCGGCATGCAGGCGTACCTTGCAGATTACATTTCATGGAACACCCTTAGGGATTATAACTATGAGCTTGAAGCGGCAAAGGCTGACGGCGACCAAAAGAAAACAGAGATCATAGAGAAAAAGATCAGTGAATTTAAAAAGCAAAGCATAAGCGAAATCTTGGCGGAGGGTATTAAATGGATGGAAAAAAACAAAGAAGACGATCCGTTTAAAATGCCCGGCATTGTAGATAAATATTTTGAATCGGCAAAAGAAACGTTCGACGAGTCACGTAATCTCCTTGAAGAGGGAATGCGCGACAACACAAAGGGCGATTCCTACATGCTTGTGACCGTCATTTACTCTTTGACGCTTTTCCTGCTCGGTATCGTCGGCACCTTCAAAAACATGCCGAACCGAATAGCGGTCATGTTTATAGCCGTCGCGTTTTTGATATTCGCGGTCATTTATATGAGCACTATACCGATGCCGACGGGCTTTGATAAAATGAATTTCTTTGAATTCCGCTAATAACGTAATAAAATGGCGTTGTGAAGAAATGAAGTTAAGCGGCTTCATGCTTCACAGCGCCTTATTATATCGTTTTATTCTTTATCTGTGTCCGTGACTTTTTTGTTTGTATCGATCGTTTTCCCGAACACAAAAAACCGATCATATAAGTATTCGGTCACCAAATTTGCAGCCATGTTCAGTATCGTCACAAGGATAGCGTTCCATCCGCAGGTTTCTGCCAGAAAGTTTCCGAAAATCGTTGAAACCGGCGTAAATACAGCATAAAAGCACGCGACCTTTATCATTGCCACCGGCACGTTTCCTGCGGAGCGGAATGTAAAACGGCGGTTCAATGTAAAATTCCAAAGCACGGACAGTATGAGCGCGATCAGATATTTCGGCCAGTAGCTCCATGGAGTAAAACTGTCCAGCAAAGCAAAAGAAACGAATTCAATGATACCGGCAGATACTGAGAACAGCACAAATTTGACGCCTCTTTTTATTTCTTTGCTTTTGTTCATATTCTGACACCTCCGTTTAATGCCCTGAAGTTCGAGGCGTTTGACTTATACAGATTCCTGAAAACCTTATAGTTGCGTTCATATACCTCTTTGTTTTCGGGGTTCGGAACATAGGTCTTGTCGGCTTTGACCAGCCTGCGTGATAATTCAAGCACATCCGTGCCTTTGATGCCTGCCGTAACCACAAGCGCCGTGCCTATCGCGCCGACCTCCTGCGTGTTTTTGACGGTTTCTATCGTTCTTCCCGTAATGTCAGCCAGCATTTGGCAGGTGACAGGGGACAGCGCTCCGCCGCCGACAAATCTTATAGTATCGGATGTTTTAACTTTTTTCTCCTCACATTCCAGCAGCCAGCGCAGATGATAACAAATGCCCTCCAAAACCGCACGGAGCATATCTCTTTTTCCGTTTCCTATCCTGATGTTGAAGAATATTCCGCCTGCGTCGGAGTCCTCAAACGGACAGCGGTTACCGTGGAGCCAAGGGGTAAAGATAACGCCGTTTGCTCCCGGCGGCGACTTTTCGATCTCTTTGGAAAGATAATCATACAGGCTTTTATACTTGCTTTCAATATCATCTGTCACAGTAGCGCTGCTCAAAAAAACGCCGATCTCATCAAGCGCAAGATGATTCATGACCCATTCATAGCACTTGCCCGCGGTTTCCAATTCCGCGTAATAATTGAAGTAGCCGCGCTTTGCGGACAAAACGCCGGTTATCATGGCGTTGATGTCTACGGCTTGATGATCCATAAAGGTCGATACCCAGCCCGAGGTACCTACATAGATATGCGTGTCTCCCGGAGCAGTGCATCCCGCGCCGATATTGACAAAGGTAGTGTCGCCGCCTCCGTAGACCGGTATACCTTCAACAAGTCCAAGCTCCCGTGCGGCTTCCTTTGTAAGTCCGCCCGCCTTATCCGTACAGTCGATGATCTCCGGCATATGGCTTGGATCGACTTTATACAGCTTCAAAAGCCCTTTGTTCCAGCCTTCCTTGCCTTTTCGCGTGTCGTAAAGGAAGGTCGCAAAGGCGGTGTCGGCAGTCATTACTATCCTGCCTGTGCAGCGTGACACAAGATAGTCGCCGATATCTAACCATTTATAAATTTTTTTGAAAACCTCCGGCTCGTTGTTTTCTACCCATTTGTACTTCCATACCGGATCCTTGGCGCTGGTCGAGCCGGCATAATTGACGCGCAGATTCCTCAGCAGCTTGTAAAGGCTGCAGCCGGAGACCTTGATTATACCGCGCCCCATACAATCCTTGTATTCCTTAAAGCCCTTTTGATCTAAATAGTTCATGGGGCGTCTGAGGGCGTTTCCGTTTTTGTCAACAAAAACAGCTCCCTGCATCTGTGAGCAGAACGCCATTCCTTCTATCTCTTCGGGTTTAACTCCGGATTTCTCAAGCAGATCATGCGTGGTCGAACAAATCGCCGCCCACCATTCCTCGGTGTCCTGTTCAGCGCCTCCGTCGTCTGAAATATAAAGACCGTACTCGGCAGTCGATCCGGCTGTAAGGTGAATTTGTGAATCGATCTTAAACAGACAGGTTTTTACGCTGCTGGTTCCGAAGTCATATATTATGATATACACTTATTCATCCTCTTCCTCTTACTCTTCCAGATGGATAGTCCATCCTGTATCGACCTTCTCATGGACCTTGCGCAGGGTCTCGTCGTCCAAATCAGGCCAGTCTACCACGGTGGTGGCTTTGTTTTTAACAAGATGTGCTTTTTCGGCACACAAAGCAAGCGGAGTATCGGCAAGGGAGTCGGAATAAAAATTCTCGATCATCGGAAATCCGTTGTCGATCATGTACTGTGCCTTTTCCTGCGCGTACATCAGGTTGCTTAGGAACACCCCGTATTTACGGTCGAATTCCGTAGCCATATGGTTCACACCCAGCCTTTTTGCGATAGGCGCAATAATACAGTCGGGCGACGCGCTTATTATCAGATCATCGGGTCTTTTTTGCGCCAGATACCAAGGAGCTATCTTCTTTTCATTTTTATCCCAATAACGCTCGATCTGTTCATCAAAATCATCTATCTGCGTCAGATATCCGAAAAACTCACGCTGCATCAGATACTCCGGCATTTTACCCATCTTTCGCTTTATAATATTCCCGATCACTTTCGGACCGAAGGTGAACCACATCTTGGGACGCTTTTTCATACACCACAGGCAAAAGCCTATTGAACAGTCCGTCGGAAAAATAGTTCCGTCAAAATCATATACATTCATTTCGTTTCCTCTTTTGTTACTTTAAATTATAGTATTCTATCTTTTATTATAACATAATGAACATAAATAAACAATATTATTAACAAAAATGATATTTATTCAGAAACATGTATTGACTAAAACTATATAAAATAGTAAAATAATAATTGGGTTTATTTACGGAAATGCTGTCCACGGCTTAAAAAACACGATTCATTCAGCTTAACCATCCCTGTTACCAAGCTGCAGGCGCATGTAAAATTTTGACCCGGAGGATACAAATATGGGACTTTTCGGCAATAAAAAGAATAAGAACAAGACATCGAATTCGGGGGTAAAAAACTATCTGAAAATAGCGGTGTCAAAAGACGGCGCGGAATACACGTTTGCGCTCGACGGCAAGCTTGACACAGAAACTTCGCCCGAGCTTGACAGCAAGATCAGCGAGGTGATCGGCGACGCTAAAATGCTGATTTTTGATCTTGCCGAGCTGGAGTATATCTCCAGTGCGGGACTTCGCGTCCTGCTCGGTGCGGCACAGGCTATGGAAGATAGGGGAGAGATGGTAGTTCGCAATCTGACTCCGACTGTTAGCGAGGTATTTGATCTTACCGGCTTCAGCCGTTTGTTCAACCTCGAATAAGCATGAGGAAAGGTACACATGATCAATAAACTGAAAGATATCCGGATCTACGGATTGGTTTTTACTATAGCGGCAGCTGTTTTTATCGTAGTGTTAGGCACTCTCTTTTTCACAGAAGAAAATCTTAAGCCGTATCTGTATAATATCGGCATAGATTCATTGGGAGGTTTTATCTGCGCAGCGCTGTTTTACGGATGTATGATGCAGAAGGGCGACGGAATAAAAGCCTTCAGGATCCTGACTGTTTTGGTAAGCTCCTGCTTTGTCGTAAACGAACTGATATATTTCACCGTGCTTGTGCCGAAGTATCGCACCCTCTGCTTTGTTTTTTGCCTTTTGAGTAAGCTGATCGATCTTGCAATGATCTTCCTGTTTTACCTGTACGTCAAAGAATCGCTCGGCTTTGAGGGAAAGCTTGCAAAAATCGCAGACAAACTCATCCCAGTTCTGCTCGCGGTCCAAACACTTGTGATGCTGTCCAATATCATCACACCGGTAACCTTTTATATCGACGCCGCAGGCATGTATCAGTCTACGGATATCTACTTGACAGAGGAGATCTTCCTTGCGGCGACGTCCGTTATTACGACCGTATTGATATTAATGTCACACAACCCTTTCAGTCAAAAAGCGGCTGCTTTGACGTTCATATTCTTGCCGGTTTTGGAGTACGCTATCTTAGGCGCAAACTTCGGCGAAGCCGGTCAGTACGGGATCGTTCTTATGTCGCTTATCATAATGTACTGCGTCATATTCAACGCCAAAAGCAGAAAGCTCGCGTCAACGGAGACCGAGCTCAATATGGCTACCGAGATACAGACGAGCATGCTGCCTTCGATTTTTCCGGCTTTTCCTGAGCGTCCGGAGTTTGATATCTATGCTTCCATGGATCCCGCAAAGGAAGTCGGGGGAGATTTCTATGACTTCTTTATGATAGACGAGGATCATCTTGCGTTAGTGATCGCGGATGTATCCGGAAAGGGCGTTCCGGCGGCGCTGTTTATGATGTCGTCAAAGATCCTTATAAACGACCACGCCATCATGGGCGGCACTCCGGCAGAGATACTCGAAAGAGTCAACAAGCTGGTCTACGCCAATAATGACGCTCATATGTTTGTTACGGTATGGCTGGGTATTCTCGAGATCAGCACAGGAAAGCTCACCACCGCCAGCGCCGGACATGAGTATCCGATGCTCAATACTAACGGCAAATACGAGATACTGAAAGACAAGCACGGTCTGGCTATCGGCGCGATGGATATATCAAAGTACAAGAATACCGAAATACAGCTCAAAAAGGGCGACAGCATATTTGTCTACACCGACGGCGTAGCCGAGGCGACAGACGCTAACAACGAGTTCTTCGGCACAGACCGCACCGTTGAAGCCCTAAACGCTGTTCCCAAGGGCGCGTCACAAAAGGAGGTTCTGGCAGGCGTTCGCGCTGCTGTTGACGCATTTGTAAAAGAAGCGCCTCAGTTTGACGATCTGACTATGGTCGGCTTAAAATACAACGGAAATGAAATAACTCCGTAACGGAGGAATAACAGAAACGGGACTGTCGCTTATCGTAAGATTTATCGACAGTCCCGTTATTGTATGAGTGTTTTATTTTTTTGCTATATTTCAAACTCGCTTCCGTAGCGGTCAACTGCAATCCGTTTCCGTGCTCTCGCGGAAACCGCTCTCCGATTGAAACATAGTCGTTTAGCGTCGCAGCTAAAGCTGCTTCCTCAAACTCCCTGTTTCTATGGTACGAGTGTTCATAACGGACTTAATTATTTATCCGAAGAAAAAATATTTATGCTATCCGGAACAGAGATTCCTACTATATCTATTTCATCCCATTCGCAAAGCTGATGTATGGATTTTTTATCTATGTCGTATTCGTACAATTCACACGGTGACCGCCAATTAACATTAAGCCAAATAAACGCAAAATATTTATTATTGTCTTTGAATATTTCAAATTTCCAAATATCATGCTCTATTGAATTTGCTGTAGCGTTAATAATATTAATCATATTATCATCGGGAGTTATAAGATTATTGTTATTATCCGTTACGGTCGGCTTAACGACTGTGTTTACTATCCTGTTTCCAACTATTTCAGTTAAAAATGTTTCATGAGGATCAACGTGGTATATGTTAACATCATCAGCTTTGAATTTATCTGTTTCTTGATAAATGCCGTTACTATAAATGGCACAGTATTTCTTATCTGATTCGTTTTTTTCTTCCCATTCATTAGTCTCCTTTGTCGTTATAACATTTATAACAATATCACCGTGAGGTATTAAGCCCATATAAGAACAGGAGTTCATAAAAAAGATGGAAAATAACAAAAAATCGGTAAAATGTATTTTTTCATTTTTACACCATATTTTGTATCTATTAAACATTACCGGACACATATTCAAAAATGTCCCCCGGTTGGCAATCTAATGCCTCGCATATTTTGGCAAGCGTTGTAAATTTTACAGCTTTCGCTTTGCCTGTTTTAAGAATTGATATATTTGTGAGCGTTATTCCCACCTTTTCGGCAAGCTCAGTAACGCTCATTTTTCTTTTTGCAAGCATTACATCAATGTTTATTATTATTTTTCCGTTCATATACATACCGTCCTATATTGTAAGGTCATTCTGCTCTTGAATATCGGCAGCCTTCAAAATAAGATGCGAGAGTATTGCCGCGGCTATTGCTATCAATATGCCGCCAAATGTTACGAGTAGCGACAATAGTAATATGCCCGGATGATTCATATTAAGAAACAAAAATATAATGTTCCCGAAAAAGAATATCGCACTATCGGCTACTGCAAGATAGGAAACATACTTCATATATCGAGCGTTATCTTTACAGAAAGAATGGTTTCTGCCGATGTTTCCGGCTATTCTCCACCCTAAAACCAGCACAGCATAACAAGGAACCGCCGTGATCCAAATAAATATAAGCCATGGCAAAAAGCAGTAATTAAATTCAGGATTTGCGTTAGCTATAGTTTTTCCTAAAACCGGAGTTACACCGAAATAAACAGCTATTCCGAAAACCGAAGTGCCAATGATTATAGCTTTCAACCAATTTGCCAAATTTTTTCGTATCATTAAGTGTCCCCACCCTTTCATTTTATGATTTGATTATATCACATATTTTATAGAAGTCAATAACTATTTTACGTAATACGATAAATTCTTTCTGTGATATCTACGGAATATATGGTTCAAGCAAAGAGAATAATACTGCAAAATGAGTAGGTCTTGATGCCTGCCGGTTACATAACTGTATATCATTAATTGTCTAATGCTATAGCGAGCATAGGTTTTGTAAAGTCAAATCCGAAAAACAAACCGAAAATAAAAAGAGTGTCCATAACGTAAATCCGTTATGAACACTCATACTGGTGCCGGTGACCTGCATTCATCTCGCGAAAGCTTCCTCCTCGCTTATTGCGTCCACTTTCTATGGGAAAAGCTTCTTCTGCGCTCTCGCGGAAAACGTGCCCCCGGCACGTTTTCTGATCGCTCTCCGATTGAAACATGGTCGTTTAGCGTCGCAGCTGAAGCTGCTTCCTCAAACTCCCTGTTTCGGCTCTTCCTCGAACTCCCTTTATCCGCCACTGGCGGCGGTCGT
>CAMHCD010000023.1 GCA_946183545.1 uncultured Clostridia bacterium | reverse complement strand
TAAGTTCCTCAACAACTACGAAAACCGTCTGCACTCGAAGCAGGCTTACGAGGGCTACGACAAGCTTTATACCATCAAGAAGATGATGAAGGAGACCGGAACGAGCCTTAGCCTTGACGAGATAATGACCATAGCGTCCATAGTCCAGGCGGAGGCGGCAAACACCGAGGATATGTACTATGTTTCGTCCATACTGCACAACCGTCTGAGCGCTGGCTCCGACATGGGCGTTGAGCACCTCGGACTTGACTCCACCAAGTACTATCCCTACCGCAGCGCGGACAAGGTGCCGGCAAGCGCGGGCAAAAACTACAAGAGCCGCTACGACACCTACACAATTACGGGACTGCCGTACGGTCCTATATGCAACCCCGGTATGGACGCGATCAAGGCGGCGCTCTGTCCGTACGAGACCTCCTACTACTACTTCTGCCACGACGACGACGGCAACCCCTATTACGCCTCCACCATCTATGAGCACGAGGCAAACCTGGAGCAGATCAAATGATAAAACCTGAAATACTTTCTCCCGCGGGGGATACGGAATCCCTTGACGCCGCGATCCGTTACGGAGCCGACGCGGTGTTCCTTGCGGGCAAACAATTCGGAATGCGCTCCGCGCCGAAGAATTTTGACGCGGACGAGCTGAGTAACGCGTGCAAAAAGGCACACGAGCTTGGCAGAAGGATATACGTCACCTGCAACACCCTGCCGCGAAACAGCGAGCTCGCCGAGCTGCCGGACTTCCTCAGCTACGCTCAGGACTGCGGAGTAGACGCGCTGATCATCGCCGACCTCGGTGTGTTTGAGGCGGCAAAGCGCTATGCGCCCAAGGTGGCGCGGCATATCTCCACCCAGGCAGGCGTTACAAATTACGCCGCCGCAAACGTGCTGTACAACATGGGAGCCTCGCGCGTGGTTTTGGCGCGCGAGATACCCTTGGAGCAAATAGCGGAGATACGCGCAAGGGTCCCAAAGGAGCTCGAAATCGAGTGCTTTGTTCACGGCGCGATGTGCGTGTCGTTTTCGGGCAGGTGCCTGATATCGAGCTATATGACGGGCAGAGACGCAAACCACGGCGACTGCGCTCAGCCCTGCCGCTGGAAGTACCATCTGTATGAGGAGACCCGACCCGGGCAATACTTCCCCGTGAAGGAGGAAAACGGCGGCACCTTCCTTTATAACTCGCGCGATATGTGCATGATAGAGCATATACCCGAGCTGGTAAAAGCCGGTGTTTCGAGCTTTAAGATAGAGGGCAGAGCCAAATCCGCCTACTACGCGGCGGTCGTCACCAACGCCTACCGCCACGCCGTGGACGATTACTTTGCAGAGGGCGACGCATTCACGCTAAAGCCGTGGATAAAGGAAGAAACCGAAAAAATCAGCCACCGCGCCTACAGCACGGGCTTCTACTTTGGAAACGAGCCGGGGCAGAACACCTCGGACGGCGGCTACATCCGCCGCTGGGACGTTGCCGCTGTGTGCGAGGAGCAGATAGACGACAATACCTGCGTTATCTCTCAGCGCAATAAGTTCCTTACCGGAGACGTGCTCGACGTGCTTCCTCCTGACGGAATACCGTTCAACGCGGTTTGTCAAAGGCTTGTCAACGCCGACGGGGAAGAGGTGCCAAGCGCTCCTCATCCCACGGAGATACTGACCATGACGAGCGACAGGGCGATACCTAAGGGATCGTATCTAAGAAAGCAAAGAATTTAGAACGCCGCGCAGCGGCAATTCACGTATGAAATACAATTCATGTACAAGGTACAATTCATTTCGCTGTGCGAAATTTCATCCCTGAGTCATGCGTTGGGATCCTACCTGCTGTTTGATTTAAGCACAACGCCGGCAACCGGATGAATTGTGCTTCGCACATGAATTGACTTCGTCATGAATTTGCTGCGCAGTGAATTGTGCTTCGCACATTAAATCATAAATCATCACCAACAATACATCAAAGGAGTAATCATAATGCAATGGACCGGACTGAATGAATTAAGAGAAAAATTCCTCTCATTCTTTGAATCAAAGGGTTGTCTTAGGTTGCCCAGCTTTTCGCTGGTGCCTAAGGACGACAACAGCCTGCTGCTCATCAACAGCGGCATGGCTCCCATGAAGAAGTACTTTACCGGCGAGGTAACGCCTCCGCGTAAGCGCGTGACCACCTGCCAAAAGTGCATCCGTACCCCCGACATCGAGCGCGTGGGAATCACCGCGCGTCACGGTACGTTCTTTGAGATGCTGGGCAACTTCTCGTTCGGCGACTATTTTAAGCACGAGGCTACCGCGTGGGCGTGGGAGTTCTTTACCAAGGTGCTCGAGATGCCCGAGGACAAGCTCTATGTTTCAATATATCAGGACGACGACGAGGCATATGATATCTGGACTAAGGAGGTTGGCGTAGACCCCTCCCATATGGTGCGTCTGGGCAAGGAGGATAACTTCTGGGAGCACGGCTCAGGCCCCTGCGGTCCCTGCTCCGAGATCTACTTTGACCGCGGACCCGAAAAGGGCTGCGGCAGCCCCGACTGTCACGTAGGCTGCGAGTGCGACCGCTTTGTTGAGGTCTGGAACCTTGTGTTCACCCAGTTTGAAAGCGACGGCAAGGGCAACTACACTCCGCTTGAGCATCCCAACATCGACACCGGCATGGGCTTGGAGCGTCTTGCCTGCGTTATTCAGGGCGTTGACAACCTGTTTTTGGTTGACACCGTTCAAAACATTATGAAGCATATCTGTGAGATCACAGGCGTAAAATACGGTGAGGACGACAAGAGCGACGTTTCGCTGCGCGTTATCACCGACCACATCCGCAGCACTACCTTTATGATAGGCGACGGCGTAATGCCCTCCAACGAGGGCAAGGGCTATGTTCTGCGCCGCCTTATCCGCAGAGCTGCCCGTCACGGCAGACTGATCGGTTACAACGAGCCGTTCCTGTACAAGGTGTGTGACACCGTAATCAAAGAAAACGCAACTGCGTATCCCGAATTAAAGGAAAAGCAGGAGTTTATCACCAAGGTCATCCGCGTT
The DNA here is from genome assembly GCA_946183545.1 of uncultured Clostridia bacterium. Classification (GTDB taxonomy): domain Bacteria; phylum Bacillota; class Clostridia; order Oscillospirales; family Acutalibacteraceae; genus Ruminococcoides. The sequence continues at coordinate 18,580 of CAMHCD010000023.1, read as the reverse complement.
GAGGAGGAAAGCTTTGCCAAGACTATAGACCAGGGCTTTAAGATGCTTAGAAGCCTGATCGAGCAGAAGGAGATCAAGGAGATCTCCGGCGAGGACGCGTTCAAGCTAAACGATACCTACGGCTTCCCGATCGACCTCACCCGCGAGATCTTGGAGGAAAAGGGAATCAAGGTCAACGTAGCCCGCTTCCACGAGCTCTTAAAGGAGCAGAAAAAGCGCTCGCGCGATGCCCGCAAGAACGCCGGTGCTGACGCGTGGATAAGCGACGCCGCCGACCTTGCCGATCTTCCGGCAACAGTGTTTACCGGTTACACTCAAAACGAAAACGACGCCGAGGTGCTCGCCATCATCAAGGACGGAGTTCGCGCCGAAACCTTGGGCGAGGGCGAATCCGCCGTTATCGTGCTCAACGAGACCCCGTTCTATGCCGAAAGCGGCGGACAGGTGGGCGATATGGGTACGCTCAGCGGCAGCGGCGTTGAGATAAAGGTCGAAAACACCGTCAAGGATCCCTCCGGCAAGATCTTCCTGCACTCCGTCACGGTCAACGAGGGCGGCATAGCGGTCGGCTCCATAGTGCGTGCTGCTATCGATACCGAGCGCAGAGCAGACATCATGCGCAACCACACCGCGGCTCACCTGCTCCAGAGCGCGCTGCGTCAGGTGCTGGGCAACCACGTTCAGCAGGCAGGTCAGCTCGTCAACGAGGACTACCTCCGCTTTGACTTTACCCATTTTGAGGCTATGACAGCCGCGGAGATGATCGAGGTAGAAAAGCTCGTCAACGAAAAAATCTTTGAGGCTATCGAGGTTCAAACACGCGAGATGCCTATTGAGGAAGCCAAAAAGCTGGGCGCTATGGCTCTGTTCGGCGAAAAATACGGCGACACTGTCCGCGTTGTAAGCGCAGGCGACTTTTCGATCGAGTTCTGCGGCGGCACCCATGTACATAACACCTCCAACCTCGGACTGTTCAAGATCCGTCAGGAGGGCTCGGTCGCCGCGGGCGTAAGAAGGATCGAGGCTATCACCGGCATGGGCGTGCTCACTTACATCAACCGCGCGCAGCAGGTGATCATGTCCGCTGCCGAGGCGCTCAAAATCACCAACCCCAAGGCTGTGGTAGAGGCTGCAATCAAGGCTGAGTACACCATCCGTATGCAGCAAAAGGAGATCACCGAGCTCAACGCAAAGCTCGCCGCGGCACAGCTTGATGAGTTTGTAAAAACCGCCGCTCAGGTGGGCGACGTAACCGTTATTACCGGCTGCATAAACGAGGCAAGCGCCGACGTGCTCCGCTCAATGTGCGAAAAGGCTAAGGACATGTATCCGAACGCGGTCGCCGTTATTGCCACGGCTAACGACGGCAAGGTCACCTTTGCCGCGGGCGTAGGCAAAACCGCGCTTTCGCTCGGCGCAAACGCCGGAAAGATCGTCAAGGCGGTCGCTCAGGTAGCAGGCGGCAACGGAGGCGGCAAGCCCGACCTTGCTATGGCAGGCGCAAAGGACGCTTCCAAGATCGACGAAGCTCTGGTTGCGGCACGCGACGTAACAGCAAGACTGACACAATAACCAATCATTATTCTAAATTAGAATTATAGTTGCAACTTGTTTAAACTGTATAACGCAGGATTTCAATAATTGTGTAAAAGCACGGATAAAAATTTTTGAAAACTATTGAAGTTTTTACACTTTTATTGTATAATATCCTTACTGAGATATTGAGATAATAGATACATCTATGTCTCGGAACAAAATTTTAGGAGGCAAACAAAATGTTCAAAAAATTAGCAAGCATTGCTCTTGCTGCTTTGATGGTAACAGGTACCGCTGCTATCGCAAGCGCTGCCGAGACCGAAGAAGCAGTCGGCGCTGCAGATCAATCCGCTGTAGCTGCAGCTGATGAGAGCGAAGTCGGCGCAAGCGCAGATTCAGAGACCGGCGCAGACTCAAAGATTTACTTTGAGGCTCCTTCCTTCTGGAACAACTACAAGGACATCAGACTCTATCTTTATGAGGTAGGCGGCGATGTACTGATCCCCTGGAACTCCAAAAAGGGTAAGATGACCGACGAGAAGAACGGCAAATGGTCATTTGACATGAGCAAGTTCCCCATGTCAGACAGCAAGACATATGCTTGTATCTTCCTTACCAACACAGAAGCACAGACCTGCGACCTGTTCATCGGTAACCCCTGCTTGGGCGACACCGCATACTGCACAGGCGAAAACAACAAGATCGAGAACACCGAGGACTCCAACAAGAAGAGCTGGGAAGTTAAGTGGAGAACCGCTGATCCCAACAGATGGGGCGTTCCGCTCGCTATCACTTCTATCGGTAACATCGTTGGTTACGCTCTGCCCGCAGGTCAGTCCAAGTACGACCTCTTCCTTACCTTCCTTAAGGATACCGGTAAGAAGGGCGTTAACAACGCTATCAAGTTCAACCACAAGTCTGTACAGCAGACCATCGACGATGCCGCAAAGATCCTTGAATTAGGCAAAGAAGACGTTAAGAAGGCTCTTGCTGAGTGCGGTCAGAAGTATGACTGGGACGAGAGCAAATCCTCTCTGAACGAAGGCTCTAACGCAGCTGCTACTCAGAAGAGCGGCGGCGGTTCTTCCAGCAACAATTCTTCCTCCAACAGCAGTTCTTCTAACAGCGGCAGCAGCACCACAGGCGGCAACACCACAGGTGGCGGCACTACAGGCGGCGGCTCCACAGGCGGCGGCTCCACAGGCGGCGGTTCTACTTCCGCAGGCGGTTCCACAGGTTCAGGTTCCGTAACCTCCGGTCAGGAAACCACAATCTTCTTCGTATTCGGCGGTATCATGCTTGCAGCAGCAGGCGTTATCTTCCTCGCCAGAAAGAGAAGAGAATTCTAATTGAACAAATCATAGGGAGCGGTTTTCCGCTCCCTTATTTTTTTGACTGTTTATCAATAAAAATTTTTTGATTTGCTATTGACAAATCCCTTCATATCTGGTAATATAGTAATGTTGTTACGGGATGTAGCGCAGTTTGGTAGCGCACACGTCTGGGGGGCGTGGAGTCGCAAGTTCAAGTCTTGTCATCCCGACCACAGGAGACGGTTTTTTGACCGTCTCTTTTCTTTTGTTATTTTACGCAAAATGCTCAAAAACGGCTTAAACACTGAGGTTTTGAGCACTGCCACAATCAAGTTGGGAAAACTTGAAGCAAAGAAACTAACGCTCCATAAACTGTCAAATAAACAGTTATTTAAACTATCAACTATTTTAGACCATAAAATCACAAGAAATCCTTAAGGCAACACCGCACAATTCAAGGCGCACGGCTTGCTTGAATATTATTCCGTCAGCTTGCCCAAAAAATCTCGGCAAGGCGTCAGCCTTACCTTGATTTATTTGTACAACCTGACGAAAAATCTAGCTGCGCAATCCGCACACCTGAATTATGCGGTATTGCCTTAAAAATTTTGCCGAGCGTGAGGATGTTTCTCGCGCTCGGTAATTTTTTTCAAAAACAGTTGACACCGCATACGGTATCATATATAATATAATTAGCAAGGAAGTGATTATCTGGTGTCCAAATTTGACAAGCTAATAAAAGAAATACTATCGATGTCTAAGGATTTGCGATTTGCCGAGTTACGAAAAGTTCTTGAGTTTTACGGTTATACGATGGAAGCACCACGCGGCGGAAGCAGTCACTATACTTTTCGCAAGAGCGGATGTTATCCGATCACTATCCCCAAACACGAACCGATTAAGAAAGTCTATGTTCAAAAGGTTAAAGAAATTGTGGAGGCTGAGATTGATGACAAAAAATGATGTTTTGAAAAAAGCAGAAGAATATATGAAATCAAAATACAGATTTGAATTGACGGAAGATGAAGCCGAGGGTGGTTACATTATCTCCTACCCCGATTTAGTCGGTTGTATTTCATCCGGCGAAACGATTGAGGAAGCAGTCAAAAACGGCGAGTACGCAAGACGTGAGTGGATAATTGCTACACTTGAAAGCGGAATGGAAATACCCAAACCGTTTGACGCAGAGGAATACTCCGGTCAATTCAGACTGAGAATGCCCAAATCCCTGCACAAGCTCCTTGCTGAGCGTTCCAAGCAGGAAGGAATCAGCATGAATCAGTACTGCATCTATTTGCTTTCTCATTATAGCTGATACAAACACGCCGTACCTCAAAGGTGCGGCTTTTTGATTTATTACAAAAGTCCAAATATCTGACGGATATTTTATGTTTAAACTAAAATTTAAAGATTTTTTAAGCTTTCTGTTTTATGATACAATCGTCAAGAATTCTATCGAGTTCGGAATTACCGATAGGATCCGCAAAAGAGAGGAGTGTATTTTTATGACTAAAAAATTCCTATCCATCCTTCTGGCGTTCACGCTGGTACTAACCTTTACAGTCAGCGCGGCGGCAGCTGTGACCGACGATGCTTCCGCTGTCGGCGTTAAAGCCGAGCAGAGCGCGGCGCTGACCTTTTCAAACAGCGGCATTACCGAAGCTTCTGCAGGAAGCGGCTACACCATCGACGGCACAACGCTGACTATCACCACGGCAGGCACCTACCGTATCAGCGGCAGCTGCTCCGAGGGCTCAGTTGTTGTCAGCAAAGGGCTGAGCAACGTAACGCTGATTCTTGATGATCTGACGCTCGCTTCTTCCGCAACAGCGCCGATCGTCGTAAAAAAATCGGCGACAGCCAACATCAACTTGGTCGGAACCTCCACACTCACAAACAACGAGGATCCCGCAAACGAGACATCCTCCGACATAACCGTTGCCGAAGCTTTTGAGGGCGCGGCGATCAAAGTGAAGAGCGGTTCCGCCGTTACCTTCTGCGGCGAGGGCGATCTGAACGTGGTTGCCAACGCAAAGAACGGCATAAAAGGCGGCGCGACTTCCTCCCTTATCTTTAACCAGAGCGGCACGATCACCGTCAGCGGCAGCGGAAAATATTACGGCGCGACAACCTCAGGCGCGGCGGTCAACAACGGCATCGCCTGTGACGGCAGCATCGTTTTCAACCAGGGCAAATATGTTATAAAGGCAGTCAACGACGGCATCAAGAGCGCTCCCGACGCGACAAACGAGACCGAGGGAACCGTGATCGACACCGAGTCCGCAGGTACCGTTACTGTCAACGGCGGCACCTTTGACATTGATGTGGACGGCGACGGAATCCAGGCGGATACCGCTCTGAATATCAACGGCGGCACCTTTGATATCCAAACCTGGAAAGGCTACAGCGTATGGAGCGACACGCTTGCCAACTCCTACAGCTGCAAGGGTCTTAAAGCTTCCGGCGACCGCGCCGAGGAAGCAGGGACCGAGCCTGCGCTCAACATCACGGGCGGCACCTTTACTATTAACACCGGCGACGACGCGATCCATTCCGACGCAAACGTTACCGTTACCGGCGGTACCTTCACCATTAGAACAGGCGACGACGGAATGCACGCGGACACTTCGCTGACCATCGGCACCGAAAACGGCTTTGACCGCGACCCCGACATCACTATCAACAACTCTTACGAGGGACTTGAAGGCGGCACTATCTATATCTATTCCGGACGTTCCTATGTAGTAGCAAGCGACGACGGCGTTAACGCGGCAGGCGGCAGCAGCAGCGGCACCGACCCCGGCGCAGGCGGCGGCAATACCTTTAACCCCGGCGGACGTCCCGGCGGCGGTGGCGGCGGCTTCAATCCGGGCGGCGGCGGATTTAACCCCGGCGGCGGTTCATCCAATACGGGCAACTACAACATATATATCTACGGCGGAGATCTGTATGTCAACTGCTCAGGCGACGGTCTGGATTCCAACGGCGGTCTGTATTTGTACGGCGGCACACAGGCTGTGTTCAGTATGCAGTCAGGCGGCGATAATTCCGCGCTTGACGCTGACGGTACGGTATCCATCCAGGGAGCTACGATCTTTACAGCAGGTACAGCGGGCATGGACGGTTCAGCAAAGTCAAGCTGGTTCGGCAGCAATCAGAAGTATGCTTCAAGCACGACCAGATATTCCGCAGGCAGTATTATCAATACCAAGGCAGGCAGCAGCGGCAGCGTTGTATTCAGCTACACGCTTCCGAGAAATGTCAACTACATCTTGGCTTCATATCCTTCGACGGTGTCGAGCAGCGCGCCTTCCTTTGCCACCGCGACAAGCGTGACCGCGTGCAAGGGCGGCTCGTGGAGCCACAGCTGGAATTCCGGCACTATCTCCAACGGCGTCAAGACCTACACCTGCACCAAATGCGGCGAAACCGAAAAGCAAACGGTTGCGGCGGCTGTTTCTGTTGACGCCTGCGACCACTCGGTCGATCAGGCGGCAGTTGCTGACGAGGGCTACACAGTCAGCTTTGCGGGCGACAGCGGCGTAAGCTCAGTCACCGTGTATAACACGCAGGACTACACCGGCGCAAGCGAATCTATTTCCGCAACAGGTACGACCGTTTCAAGAAGCAGCGCCACAGGAGAACCCGACTCCACCGGCGACGGTCAGGTAAATTTCACCATCGTTCTTAAGGACGGCTACGCGCTCGACAGTGTTTCCGTGACCGATGGAACCTATAAAAACATCAAGGGACCCACCGACACTGGGCTCGCCAACACCTACCGCATTACAAAGGTTTCCGGCGATACCACAATCACGATCAAAACCGTACAGTGCGAGCACGGAACTATCGCATCCGGCACAACTCCTTCGTGGAGCTGGAGCGAGGGCTACGGCACAGCAACGCTTTCCTACACCTGCGCGGAATGCGGAAATACCGTAAACGTTGACGGCAGCGTGACCGGCGTGCTGACGAATCCCTCTTTGATAACATTCACGGCAAAAGCCAATATCGGCTCAACACAGTACACCGATACCAAGACAGCGGCGCCATTTACAGCGAGCTTCTCCTGCGATGAGGGCGTGGAGTCCGTAAACGTCTACTATACGCAGGATTATTCCTCCGCGGATGAAACAGGCGTGACCTCCGCGGTAGCGCGTGACAGCGGCACAGGTTGCCCGGTAGTCACGGGCGACGGTCAGGTCAATTTTACCGTAGTTCTAAAGGACGGCTATACACTCGGCAATGTTAGCGCAACGGGCGGATATAAGAACGTAAAGGATACGGGCGTTGAGAACACCTATCGTATTACAAAGGTCACAGGCGCGGTAACGGTTTCGGTAACGACCGAAAAGAGCGCGACTTCCGAAAAATATCTTCTCGGCGACACAGACGGCAACGGCAAAATCAGCATTGCCGACGTAACCGCGATCCAGCGCCATATCGCTATGCTTGATTCACTTGACAGCGTCAGCCAGCTTGCGGCGGACGTAAATCAGGACGGCACCATAACGATCAGCGACGCAACATGTATCCAGATGTATCTTGCAAGCTATACCTCGGGATATGGTTATTGCGGAGAATATAGGGAAACAACAGCGTAAAAATTTAATTTGAGCGGTAATCCAAAGCCTCCTTCTTGAAGGGGGCTTTCCCACGCTTGCGCAAGTATAAGCCATCATAAAAATGGAAAACATAGCGTTTCGACAAACAGAGCCTCCCTCTTTGAGGGAGGTGCCGAAGGCGGAGGGAGTTTGCACCGGTTTTTCGCTTACTGCCGTTGTTTGAGAGGAATTCACACTCCCTCAGTCGCTGCGCGACAGCTCCCTCTGAGAGGGAGCCTTTCCCACGCTTGCACATAAAAAACGTTGTTAGCAATACGCTTTGCAAAAGTTATCAATTTTCCATAATAGAATAATAGCATGGTAATCTCTTGTTCTTCGTTCCGACGCGCCGTTAGCAAAAGGCTTTGTGAAAAATATTCAAATCAAAGGTACAGACTACCTCTCTAACCTTGTTCCGATGCGCCGTTAGCATAAGGCTTTGCAATATGCACTCTATCAAAAGGCGCGCATAAAAGATATTGATTTGTTGATGGAGTTGATATATAATATAGTCATTAAGCCACAGGGGAGAGGAGGAGACCCGAATGAAGCGCAAAAAGAGATTAACGTCCGTGCTTTACTGTGCGCTTGCGGTCATACTGATCGGCGTACTCGCCTTTGCGGGCTATCAGGCGCTCAAGATCTATATTCCCCAATCGGAGGAATCGAAGGAATTTGAGTCGGTCAAGCAAGAGGCAGACGTCAAGGATATAAGCGCTCAGGAGATCATCGACGCGGCGGGAGCGGGTACGGGCTCCTCAAAGTCCGGCTCTCCGGCCGGAAAAACGTCAGGCTCCGCCGCGGCAGACAACGCTCCGTTCCGCGCCTTAAATAAATCCAACAGCGACTTTGTCGGCTGGCTTAGCATAGAGGACACAGTGATAGACTACCCCGTTATGAAATCCGCCGAGAGCGACCCCGAATTTTATCTTCACCGTGACTTTGACAAGAACTATTCCTTTTCGGGCACGCTGTTCATAGGGGAGGGCTGCAACGCCGATTCGGACGCGTTTGTTATTTACGGTCACAACATGAACTCCGGCTCCATGTTCGGCAGTCTCGACAGCTACAAAAGCGGCAGCTTTGCGCTGGCGCATAAGGATATAGTGTTCCGCACGCCAAAGGAGAACCGCGTCTACCGCGTTTTTGCCGCGTTCCAGACAAAGCTGCTCCCGGAGGACTCGGACGAATTCGCCTACTACCGTTCGGTGGGCGAGCTGAGCAGGGACGAGTATGACGACGCGCTGGAGAACATTCAAAAGATGTCGCTGATCTCGCTGAACGAAGCTCCCAAGTACCCGGAGCAGATAATGTTTTTGTCAACCTGCTACTACCATACCGACGAGGGAAGGTTCGTTGTAGCCGCGTACCGCATTGTTTAATTTTGATACTATTATGTTTGCGTTTTGCCGTCGCGCGTTTTGCGCGGCGGTTATTTTTTTTTGTTAATAGGTTAGTCCTTTTGTGCTGTTGCCTAACAGAATGAAGCACAATATAATATAAATATTTTCACATAAAAACCATAAAAGCTCATGTAAATAAACAAAAAATCACTTGAAATATGAAATATTATGTAGTGTAATGTATATATGTATAAATGCTTGAATGGAGGGGTGCGTATTGGAAGTAGAAAGCGCTTCTGACAATTTGTTAGATGAAACGGTATCATCTGCGGACAATGATGAAAAAACAAAAAAACCGGATGCTTTGGCTTCTGTAAAAAGCGAAAAGCCCGACCCCAAAAAGCCGGTCAAGAAAAAGCCCAAGGGCAAGCCGCCAAAGAAGAAAACCACCAAGCAGCTTGCAATCGGACTTGTTGTAAAGATAGGGGCGGTCGTGCTGGTCGTATGGGGACTGTTCACCTTTGTGCTGGGTATCACGATCCACTACGGCAACAATATGCATCCTATGGTTCGCGACGGCGATCTTGTAATAACCCTGCGGCCGCAAAGCCCGTATATCAACGCGGCGGTTATGTATAAGCACGACGGCAAGACGACTGTAGGCAGGGTAGTAGCGTTGGAGGGCAGCGTTGTTGACATAGCCAAAAACGGCGGTATCACCGTCAACGGAAACACTCCTACCGAGGAAGTATTTTATCCGACATATCCCGCAGACGGTTCTGATATAAAGTATCCGTATACCGTACCGCAAGGCAAGGTGTTTATCCTCAATGATTTTCGCGAGGATACAAACGACAGCCGCAGCTTTGGCGCAGTCGACGCAGGCGACCTGCAGGGCACGCTGCTGCTGACCATGCGCCGCAGAGGTTTTTAGGTGTAACACACCGCACGTCCCCGTTATCCATTGGGATAACAGCTTCCGCAATACGCGGAAATCAATCGGTAAGCAATATAATTGCATATAAAAATCTTTTCAATTTCAAATAAAAAGGAGGAAACAACATGAAGAGATTTACAAAAATCATGGCGATCATCATGGTAACCGCGCTGATCATGTCCATCGCCGCAATCTCAACATCCGCAGCCACAACTTACACGGCGATCGGCGGCAGCACCACGATCACCAAGAACCTGGTCGTTGAGAGCGACGCAAATATCCCTGATATCACATTCGGCTACACCATCACCAGAGGCACTCCCGTAGCGGCAACCTCCAATACGATCGAGATCCTCGCCAGCGAAGTCGGCGCTTCTATCGGTAACGCAGCGTTTACCAACGCCGATACCGCCAATACCATCAACGGACTGCCTTCAGACGCTGATCCGCAGCAGCCCACAGCAGGTAAGAAATATGCTCAGAAGAGCGTTACTGTTACCTTCCCTGCAAACTCCTTCACCAAGCCCGGCGTTTACAGATATGTTATCGCTGAAACCGACGGCGGCAAGCCCGGCGTTACCTATGATACCACCTCGCGCTATCTTGACGTTTTTGTTGTTGCCGATCCTACTACCAACGCGCTTAGCGTAGACAGCTATGTTCTTCGCAACTCTGCAACTACCATCGGTACCAACGGTGAATATACCGAAGATCCCGGTGTAAAGAGCAACGGCTATACCAACAATGTTACTCAGTATGACTTCGAGTTCAGCAAGGCGATCACCGGTAACCAGGGTGACAAGAACAAGCTGTTCACATTTACTCTGAACATCACTAACGCGATCCCCGGAACCTATCCTGTTGAAACAACAGGCGTCAGCAGCAATGTCAACTCCATCACTATTGGATCCGACGGAACATATAACGGCAATATCGACTTAACAGACGGAAGCGTAGTAAGAATAATCAACCTGAACAAGGACGCTGTCTGCACCGTAAGCGAGGATGCTGAGGACTATACACCTTCGCATGTCATCGACAGCGGCAGCTCCGTATCCGGCAATAACTCCGGTCAGATCACTCTTGCCAACTCGGATCACAGCGTTGCGTTCACCAACACCCGTAACGGCATCATCCCCACCGGCGTTCTGCTGACAATTGCTCCTTTCGCAATCGGCATCCTGCTGTTCGGCGCGCTGATCATCTTCATTATCGCAAAGCGCAGAAGAACCAGTTATTGAAAAAATCATCGGCAAGATGATGATGACGACGACCCGGAGTACGGCGAAGACTCATGATCTCCGTTAGATCGGCATTACCGCGCGGATCTTGCCGATCCATAAATCCGGAAAATCCTCCGTAAAGCGCGGAGGTAAGCTCCCGTGATCAACGGGAAACATAGTACTATGAAGAAAGGAGAGATACGATGCTGCGTAAAACGATCAAGGTTGTTGACAAAAGTATCGATCGTATCGTCCTCATTGTATCTCTCCTTATTTTTCTTATCTGCATCTACGCAATGATCGACGCCGTCATGGTCTATTACAACGCAAACGACCAGAGCGTGTTGAAGTATAAACCCCACGGCAAGGAGGACGCCGCGGTGCTGCGCGAGCTCTCCGATGACGCTGTAGCGTGGGTGACCGTTGACGGCACAAACATAGATTACCCTGTTATGCAGGGCAAAGACAATTCGGTATATCTAAACAAAGACCCGTACGGCAACTATTCTCTGTCGGGAAGTATCTTCCTTGACAGCCGCTGCGACGGAAAGTTCAAGGATACGTACTCCCTTTTGTACGGCCACCATATGGACTACGGCTCCATGTTCGGCGCGCTGGACGAATATATCAAGCCCGAATATTTTTCCGCCCACAAAAAGGGCACTCTTATCACCGTAGAGGGAGAGGAATACAAAATCAGCTTTTTTGCGGCGTGCAAGGCGCCCGCAGACGAGGATGTGATTTTTGACCCGCCCGAAACAACCAACCAAAAGCTGCTTGATTATCTAAAAAAGCACGCAGCTATCTTTGAAGAACCGCAGGGTCAGGCGCATATCATCGCGCTGTCCACCTGCCAGTCAGCCGAAAACATCGAGCGTATGCTTGTGTTCGGCATATTAAGCCACTGATTTACAAAACTATCAAGTATATGAAAGTGAGTTTATCTTGAAGAAAGCCACCGTTTCTGTATTGACAGGCGCTTTGATGCTTGTCTTGCTGTGTCTGTTTCCGTTGTCCGCGCACGCGGCGGAGGCGGTATCCGTTTCGATCCCCGTAGAGATCGAAGGCGGCGGCACGGCAAAAGTGATCTCCGAAGTCAACTGTCCGCTGCCGGACTCCTCATCCGTTGAGGTGCAAAACGGCGTGACAGAAAATATAAATATCAGTTTTTCCGAACCGGGTGATTATTCTTACATCATCCGGCCCGAAGCAAAGGACGGGGTGTATTATTCACCTGAGTATTACACTGCCTCTGTCTCCGTCAAAGACAGCGGCGGCGAGCTGACCGCGACGGTCATTTTAACAAATGCCGCCAGCGACTATAAGCCCGACAGGTGTCTGTTCAAGCTGTCGGAGGAGCCGACGAGCGCGCCCGAGGGCACCACTGTGTCGCCTGCCGAGCCTGAGCAGCCGCCCAATAATCCGCCGACCTCTCGCCCAAAGACGGGCGACGACGGAATGCTGGATATATATCTTGCTGTCTGCATAGCGGCGTCGGGAGGTCTGTTCCTGCTGGCAGTCGTCTACTTTGTTTCGACCAACCGGCTGATCGGCGGAAGTAAATAAGAAGCTTACATAAAATAAAATCTGTTTTTTAATATAAATATAACCGAAAGGAGGGTTTGCACATGTATTTGCTTCGGAAGTATTTTTCTGCGGCGGTAGTATGTCTGCTCTCCTTTTTCAGGCGTGTTCCGCGGCTTTTAAGACGTGCTCTTTGCGCGGTATGCGCGGCGGCGGTTCTGTTCTCATCAACGCCGCTTACGATCTCGGCAGCCGTCGAGGAGTCGCCTCAGCTGCTCAAAAGGAGCCTTGAGCTGACTCCGAACGAATCCGACCCTGACGTGACTATAACCCTCAACGGTATGATGCCCGAGAACGCCTCCGCCAAAGCGACGGATGTGACCGCCGACATGGAGGAACCGGAGGGCGATTCCGCTGTGGTCGCGGCTTATGACATCTCTATAGATCACGACGGCGGCGAGTTCCAGCCCGCGGAGGGACAACCGATCTTTGTTGAGATCAACACTCCGGCGGTCAGTGACAGCGGAAATATTTCTGTCATTCACATAGCCGACGACGGCACAAGCGAGCAGATCGAACACTTTACCGTAGAGGACGGCAAGGTCAGCTTTTACGCGACCGGCTTTAGTATCTACGAGATCGTCGATGTCGACAGCGGAAAAACGCAGGGCGATCTGGTAAAAAACCTCGCGGAGCTCACTGAGCCCGAGGGTGTTGAATTCGGCTTCAACCTGTACTACGGCGCTGAAAACTATTTTACCTCAGAGGTAAACAGCAACAACGCCCTTGTAGAAACAACAAACCAGGGTCAGGCTTCCGTTTGGTACTTTGAACAGGCGGGAGAATGCTTTAAGCTGTATACTTATGTTAACGGCGTCAAAAAATATCTGCATACAAAAAATAACACCCCTCAACACATTGAGTTGTCGGAGACTCAAGCTGATCTGTTGGAGCTCACCGACGCCGCGTCCGCTCCAAGGTCGTTTTATTTCAAGCAAAGCGGTAAAGACAAATGGCTGCAGCATTCCAACAGCGGTAAGGGCATACGTTATTACAGCGATAACAATAACGCCGACAACTCCAAGATATTTATCAGGCACGCTTTGCCGGATGGCATAGATACCGATACCATCACGCGCCTTACCTCAAAGCCATACGGAATTTTCCATTATTCGGAAGGCTCCACGGTCGGCAACGCGCTGATGGCGGAGGGCGATACCCATTCGCTTGTCAAGCTCGTGCTTACTGCGGAGGGCAATCACCGTGTCCTATATGTAGATGAGGACAACGAGATAGATCAGTGGAAGTTCAACTATGATAATTCCTCGGAATCATTTACCGTGTCGGTCAATACGCCGTCCGGAACGCAGTATATATGCGTCGGCAGCGGCGGCTTAACGATGACATCCGATCCGGCAAGCGCCGGTCAATTCAATGTCAGTTTTGATTATGAACACAGGATCCAGCTTGAATCAAACGGATATTATCTTACCTATCAGCCGAGAGCGCAGGATGAAGGCGGCAGCCGGTTCAGCGTTACGACCAACCCCAACGACAGCTTTACATGGCTTAATCTTCTTGACCGCGCTTCTATGGAGGACGGCGACTATATCACCTTCTCGGCTGACCGCGTCAGCGTGTCCGATATCCCGAGCGGCAAAAAGGTCATCGTATATGTGCGTATCTGGAACGAAGAGGAGCTGCGCTACGATATTTACGCGGTAGACCGCGACGGCTCGCTTTATCCCTGCTACGCCTTGGGCGGCAAGATCATGTGGCTCGGCGACAGTACCGGCTCGCTTGAATGGGAGTTCACCGAATACTTGGATCCGGTCACAAAGGAGCCGAACTATTACTATGAGCTTTACAATCCTTACTCCGAAAAATACCTGGCTCCGCAGCTGATAGCAAATCAGGTGCTCTCAGATAATCCCATAGGAATCAACCTTCCCGGCAGAAGAAACGGCGATTTCTACAGCGACCTCGTCGCGTGGGATAACGCCAAGTACGCGTACATCGGCTTAAGACCGAACGCGGACAAGACGGCGCTTGAGCCGTGTTCCGAATCTACATCCCTTCCGTTCTATTTTGCTACTCTGGAGGAGCTCAACCTCACCGACAGACTGCACGAGGTACCGACGCTCGACAATAATCAGTACGGTATCACGATGAAGATGATCGACTTCGGTACGCAGCCGGATTATGCAAATGATTGGGGGTCCACAGTCACATGGGATTATTTCGGCGGAAGGAACGGCGGCAGCGTCGGAGCAATAAAGAACGGGCTTTTGACCTCATATCTGGATGAAAACGGTTATCCTATCGCCACCCCGTCAAACAAAAGCTTTGCCGAAGCCTACGCCGGCGCTATACCGGTCAACCATCTGTTCCTTGAGAGGGTATATAATTCAAGCGGTTATTTTGAATTTGACAGTGCCCAAAACTTTGCGACGCTGAAAAAACGGAACGATGACGGAACCGTTAGCTTTAACACCGGCAGCAACGGCGAGACGGACTTTATCTTGTATCACGAGCTCGGTACTCACGACAGAGTCTCAACGGCAAATTCGCTTAAGCATGGTCAGTTCTACCCGTATGACACCATCCTGCCCGGCGTTTATGCTACCCAAAACTCGCAGAATCTGTATTCCTCGCTCACATCTCCTTACCAGGATATAGGAAGACTTGAGGAGAGCGACCCGAGAAAATACGAACAGCTCCACCTGATACAGACAGAGCAGAAGAATGCCGATTTCTATTTCGGCATGGAAATGGATGCTTCCTTTGTACAGACGCCTTCCGGTCTGGACGCTTGGGGACACGATATCGTCTTTGAGTTCACCGGCGACGACGATTTCTGGCTCTACGTTGACGGTCAGCTCGTCCTTGACCTCGGCGGTACCCACTCCGCCGTTATGGGTAAGATCAACTTCCGTACCGGCGACGTTTATTATGACAAAAACGGCTCCAGCATCCACGGAACTATGGGTCGTTCCAATCTGCGCGAAATATTCACAAACAATTATCGCTCACAGCATCCCGGCGCGACTCAGGC
The DNA here is from genome assembly GCA_946183545.1 of uncultured Clostridia bacterium. GTDB lineage: Bacteria > Bacillota > Clostridia > Oscillospirales > Acutalibacteraceae > Ruminococcoides. The sequence goes on along the minus strand of CAMHCD010000023.1, from coordinate 3,045 downwards.
TGAGCTCAACGAATATCTGGCACAATACTTCAACGAGGGCGAAAACGTATTTAAGGATTATTCCACCCACACAATGAAGATGTTCTATATGGAGCGCGGCGCAAACGCGTCCAACCTGCATATGCGCTTCAACATCGCCTCCGTTACCCCCGGACACGTCGTTGTATCAAAGTCGGTCAGCGGCGAGGGAGCCGAGTATCTGGACGAGGATTTCCTTGAATATCCGTTCCAGATCTATTACACTCTCCCCGACGGTCCAAACGGCGAACCGGGAGAGGAACACCTTTTGACTAATACCGATGAGCATATCGCGGTAACGTACCAAAACTCAAACCAACCCGTAAACTTTGTCAGGCTATACCGACCGCCCGGCTTTACGGAGGAACAGGCGTATCAAAACATTTACTTCATCAATCCGAGGAGGAACGCGGAGATCGCCTTCCCTGACGATACTATCACGTACAGGATAGTAGAGTGTGCCGTTGACAGCACTGTTTACGGCAACGTTACGATCAACGGGGAACAGGTCCCGTCGGACAGGATAGAGATCAAGGGCGATCTTAGGAGTTATTCCTCCGAGTCCGGCTCCGCGGAGCTCAGACCGAACATATCCTTTGACAACCATGTAAACGATAACGTTATCAAGGATCTGTTCGTAACCAAAAAGCTTCTTGATAATAACAACAACGAGGTCACCGACGATCCCGCTACATTCAACTTTAGGCTGGCGCTTTCGTCGATCGATGTTCCGGCGGAAAATATACCGCTGGCGAACATGTATCATTACTTTGTTCTATCCCGCAACAAAAAGCTGTGCCGCTTTGACACCGCGCAGCAGACCTTTGCCGAAACAGATCTTACGTATTCGCGCGAGGTCATATCGGCGCTGAACAACGGCACCGTACAGGGTTATGATATTGATGACCTGCAGTATACCACCTCCGGCTTCGGCTCGATCTCGGGTATCCCTGCCGGCTATACCATATGCGTGCCCGGACTGCCCGTCGGCAGCATCTTTAAGGTGACGGAAGAACCCAAAACCGGCTACGGACTGATGGGCTATGAGCGCGTTATGGGTACCAAGATACATGAGGATAATACCGAAGAGGATATCCCGTCTTACATGGAATATCAACACAATCCTCTCAATATAGGAAAGGTCATAGCCGACGAAAACCCGCAGATGGAGGTACACAATAAAAAGGGCTACGGACTTGCGGTCAAAAAGCAGTGGAGCGACCTTGCTCAAACCACAGGACATGAATCCGTATATGTAGCGGTGTACATTAGAGAGGGCGGTCAGCTGCGGCTGCTCAACAACTCTGTCAGGCGGATACAATCGCCTTCGACCTCAGTTGACTATTTCTGGACAACGCTGGAGCCGTATTTAAACGGCACCGAGCGCACTACCCTGAATGATTATGTCGTCAAGGAGGTTTCCATAAGCAATCACGATCCTACGGTAGCAGCCGACGGTACGGTCACAAATTACGGAACGCTGACGCCGCTTGACGAGGGCGACAGCATCAACCTTACCGCCACGCGTACCGCTGCCGCGACGCCCTCCGGAGAGAGTCCGGATAAGCAGTATGACTATTCCGTTTCATACAACTCCGGCGCCGAACACGATGACACGCGTGTTGATACGATAACCAATACCCGTCAGGGCGGTCTTGCTATAAGACTGTTCAGGTGGGACACCGATATCCCGCTGCAGGGCGGCAGGTTTACCCTGACCGACAGCTCCGGAAACACGGTAGGCACATACGTATCCGACGCAAACGGAACCGTAACCATGATGTATGAGTTTGAACCAAACGAAACTTATACGCTGACGCAGACCGCCGCGCCGAGAGGATATGTCGGCTTGCAGCAAAAGCTGCGCTTTAAGGTGAACAGCGACGACACTGTGTCGATGTTCTATGAGGACGGTAACGAATGGGGAACAAAGGAAAGCGACGACATTAAATGGGCTAACGACAAGCCCGGCATCGGCGGACTTATCGCGTATGTGGACGTCTATAACAAGCAGTTCAACTTTAAGCTTGCCAAGATGGATCATGACGATGCGCACATACCGCTTGACAACGCGCACTTTGCGCTGTATAAGCAGACTAACACCACTATCGGCGGCTTGGAAAAGAACCGCGACCCCATAACGGGCTTTGAGGATATGGTCACCGAAAACGGCGAGGTCTACATCTGCGGCGGCAGCAGCGGCAGAAGCCTGAACCCCGGCGCGAACGGTTCGGTATATTTCCTTACCGAGACCCAGGCTCCGCTGACCTATACCAGGCTTGAGGACGATATAGTGTTCCGCATCTCTCCGATCGGCGTTCCGTCGCTGATCAGCGATTCGTATAGCGGTCAGCTGGTCGAGACGGAGGACAGCTATATCTACACGCTGAGCGTGCCTAACACCAAGGAAGAAGCGGGTCTGGCGTTGCTGACGATAAGAAAAACCGTCAGCGGCAGCGCCGGCGAGCTTGACCGTGATTTTACGTTTACCTTTAACGTTGATTCGGGCGCGCCGTCAGACGATTATGACTGGATGAAAAACTCCGTCAAGCAGAGCACGAATCTTCAGTCCGGCGATACCTTTACGCTTAAGCACGGCGACGAAGTTGTGATAGCCGTACCGGTAAATACCGAACTTACCCTGACCGAGCAAAACGGAGAATATACAGCTCACTTCAAGCTGGACGACGGTCAGGAGCAGGCAACCAACACGATGACCTTCACCATAACGGATGACGCTGTGCTTGAAGTCGTCAATTCGCTCGGCATGATAGTTCCCACGGGAATTGATAATAATATTGCCGTTGCGGTTTCGGCAATGCTGTTGGTAGCCGCGTTCATTGTAGGACTTACCCTGCGGCGTAAGGGTATGTTAACGATCCCAAACAATCGCGGCGATCGCTCAAAATCGTAATAAACTAACTCAAACAACTGCCCCTCCGATTATCCGGAAGGGCAGTTTTTATAGAGCCTTTTATACTAATTCCTGATAGAAAGTAGACTTATATTTTGCGAGGATATTTTTCG
>CAMHCD010000022.1 GCA_946183545.1 uncultured Clostridia bacterium | reverse complement strand
GATTAGTCTTGACACTTGAGGGCGCTGCTTTTACCGTGACCTTACAGCTTGCGGTCTTGCCGTTGCTTGTTTTGACCGTCACGGTTGCGGTGCCGGGTTTTTTACCTATGACATTACCGGTTGAATTAACCGTTGCAACGCTTTTATTGCTGCTTGTCCATGTAACGCTTTGATTAGCAAAGTTAGGTAATACTGCTTTAACAAGACCGTAGTTCTCGCCTACACCCAAACCAAGCGTGCCGCGATTGAGCTTTACAGATTCCGCCTTGCCTAAATTATTGATATTGTTCGATGTTATCAGCTGCCAATGGATGGGTTTTTTTGATGATTTCGGTATGTATCGGTCAACAAACGCGTTATACTCAGACTTGGTCATCGGCGTATTATTTGAGGAACTCATATTATCTGTGACCAGATAAACCACACCGTCGTTGTCGTAGTCGGGATAATCATAATAACCGCCCGTGATATTTGCCAGTGGATGGTCATATTCCGCGCTGTATGCGCTTGCAATATACTCGATTTGTCCATTGCTGCTGTTGTATCTTTCTATACTGTACGGCCAGATCACTTTGCCGGGTCCCTGATTATGACTGACTCTTGATGTAAAATAACCGTTTTTGTAGAAATCACAGGACACTCCGATTTTTCCGATATATTTTAGACTGTTGTTTTTTACAGTGTACACACGCGAATGCTTTGCCGCCGTAAAAGTAGCGTCAAACTTTACCACCAATTCATCCACGCCGTCATCGTTGATATCCACAATGGTGTAGCTGCATTTTTCAATATCTTTTGTGTTGAGGTTATTAAACTGCACATAACTGAGCGGACTGTTATGAATACTTTTCAATTCATTTTTATACAGATTGATTTGCGTGCTGTTCAGCGCCGCCTCCGCCGTGACCGGCGCTATGGCAACCATACTCAGCAGCATAACTGCCGTTATGATAATGGCTATTGTTTTTTTCATAGGTCATTCTCCTTATAAAATGCGCAACCGGGCAAGCTCACACCTGCCCGGCAAAGTTTGACTATTAACCTAAAAATGCCGCGCCGATAATACCTGCGTCGTTGCCGAGGGTGCAGGTGCACAGCTGGGTCTGCTTATCGTTGTGTTTTGTATAACGCTCTTCCTCAATGATTTTGCGCAGCGGACGGAGCAGGTTTTCGCCCTGATTGGAGATACCGCCGCCTATGCACAGCACGTCTGGTTGGAAGATGTTGATGATGTTGACTAAGCCGGTTGCGAGATATCCGAAGTACTCGTCCAAAACCTCCTGCGCGTCGGGGTCGCCTGCCGCTGCTGCGTCAAACGCGGTTTTGCCGTTGACATTGTTGATGTCGCCGTCGCAGATTTTGAGCATATAGCTGAAATCGAGCTTTTCGGACAGTATCTTCTGCTTTGTCAGGTTGATAAGACCTGTAGCTGAGGAATATGCCTCCCAGCAGCCCTTTCTGCCGCAGCCACATTCCTTACCGTCCTTAACGATGACCATGTGACCAAGCTCCGCGCCGGCAAAGTTTGAACCACTGTAGATTTTGCCGTTGATGATGATACCGCCGCCGACGCCGGTGCCGAGGGTGATGGCGACAGCGTTCTTTGCGCCCTTGGCACTGCCGGCAAGATACTCGCCCAATGCCGCCGCGTTTGCGTCGTTTTCGATGTGGACCTTGGTGTTAAGGCGTTCCTCCATCATCTTGACGACCTCCCAGTTATGGAAGAACAGGTTGGCGGAGTACTCGATAACGCCCGTTTTGGGATTCACCGCGCCGGGAACGCCGATGCCGATGCTCTCCACGTCCTCAATGGTAACGCCCGCCTTTTCAATAGCCTTGAGCGCTACCTCCGCCATGCTGTCGCAGATATCGCTTTCGGGACGCGGAACGTTGGTCTTGCAGGACGCCTTCGCCACGATATTATATTCCTCGTCCACCAAGCCGGCAACGATATTGGTGCCGCCTAAATCAATACCTAATTTATACATATAATAACTCCTTTGCAAAAGATTTTGATACAATTTAATCATAACACAAACGAAAATAAAACACAATAATAAACTTGCTGTTTTTTTATTTTTTTAGTGTTTAGCATAACTGCGCCCGGATGATAAAAAAATGACCCGGCAAAGCGGGTCATTTGAATCAGTTGAAATTGTAGGAATAGTTGGGCGCTTCCTTTGTGATTTGGATATCGTGGGGATGGCTTTCTCTTAAGCCTGCGCCGGAAATGTGGACAAAACGAGCTTTTTCGTGCAGCTCCTCAATAGTTGCGCAGCCGGTGTAGCCCATGCCTGCCTTTAAGCCGCCCATGAGCTGATAGATGGTGTCGGACAGAAGTCCCTTGTAGGGTACGCGTCCCTCAACGCCCTCGGGCACAAACTTGCGGTTGCTCGCCTGGAAGTAGCGGTCCGCGCTGCCCTTGCCCATTGCGCCGAGGCTGCCCATGCCGCGGTATACCTTAAACTGTCTGCCCTGATAGATCTCGTTTTCACCGGGGCTTTCCTCACAGCCGGCTACCAATGAACCGACCATGACTACGCTGCCGCCTGCGGCAAGCGCCTTGACGATGTCGCCGCTGTACTTGATTCCGCCGTCGGCAATAACGGGGATACCGCTTTTTGAAGCCTCGCAAGCCGCGTCGTAGATCGCGGTGATCTGCGGTACGCCGATACCTGCAACGATACGGGTGGTGCAGATGGAGCCGGGTCCGATACCGACCTTGACCGCGTCGGCGCCTGCGTCGATGAGCGCTTTTGCTGCCTCTGCGGTAGCGATATTACCGGCAATGAGCGGCAGGTGCGGATAGGCGTTCTTGACTCTGGCTACGGAGTTGACTACGTTGGAGTTGTGACCGTGAGCGGAGTCGAGCACCACTACGTCAACGCCGGATTCGATAAGCGCCGCCACACGGTCGAGCACATCTGCAGTCGCGCCGATAGCCGCGCCGCAGATAAGTCTGCCCTTATCGTCACGCGCGGAATTGGGGTACTGCACGCTCTTTTCAATATCCTTAATGGTAATAAGTCCTTTTAAGGTGCCGTCGTGACCGACGATAGGAAGCTTTTCTATTTTATGCTCTCTTAAAATCGACTGCGCCTGAAGCAGCGTAGTACCAACCGGAGCAGTAACCAGATTTTCCTGCGTCATGACCTTGGAAATCGGCTGTTCAAAATCCTCCGCGGTCATAAAGCGCATGTCACGGTTGGTAATAATACCAATCAGCTTGCCGTCACGGCAGATCGGCACACCCGAGATCTTGTATTTGCCCATGAGTGCGTCCGCGTCCTTGACGGTGTTTTCGGGTGAAAGGAAAAATGGATTGACAATAACTCCGTTTTCACTTCTCTTTACGCGGTCAACCATATCCGCCTGTTTTTCGATGGGCATGTTTTTATGGATGATACCCACGCCGCCCTCACGCGCGATGGCGATCGCCATTTGAGTTTCCGTAACGGTATCCATTGCCGCCGTCATCAAAGGAGTGTTGAGCTTGATAGTCTTTGTAAGATGTGTGGAAACATCTACATTTTTCGGCTCAACGTTGGATTCGCCGGGAATCAAAAGAACATCGTCAAATGTGAGTCCTTGCTTGCCGAACTTAGAATCAAAATTGGTATTGAGCATTATTTATCCTCCTCGTGTTTTCTAATTTACCTTTTATTATATCAAAAAGACAGAAGCTATGCAACAGTAAACTTGTTAATTTTTGATTTTTTTCTGCTTTATTTGATATGTTTTGATTCGACAAATTATTATTGACAATTACTTTCTGAAACTATACAATAGGATTATCGACATTTACGAGGTGTTATTTATGAAAAAGTTGATTTCACTATTGCTTGTTTGTACTATTGCTGCTTCCGGCATGCTGCTTTGTGCCTGTGGCAACGATGAAAATAAGGATAAACAAAAAAGCAGTTCTCAAACCGCTGACACGACCTCCGCAGCCAAATCTACCGCAGATCAATCGGAAAACGCCGAGGTGGATCTGATGAAGCTGCACGGCATCAGCGATAATATTGAAAATGACTTTGCCGGTTCATGGCAGATAATCGACGGTGAAGGCAAGCAGTACAAGGACTTTGTGTATATGTTTGACGGCACCACAGAAGCTGTTTTGATGACCGGCTCGGTTGGTCATATCGCTGTGTATTCAGTTGAGGACAAAACCGACGACAAAGGAAATAAACAGACAGTTTTTACCGCTCAAATGGTGTTTGGCATCAACGGCAAATATACCTTCAAGTTCAGCGCGGATAAGCAGCAGGTCGTGCTGACAAGCTTGGATGATAATAAAACAACTACCATGAAAAAGCTCGCGTCATATGAGTACATCCCCATTCCCGATTCTAACCCCAAAATCAGCAAGAATCTGTTAGGCGCTTGGAAGGGCGACGACGGCGAGATGATGTACTTTAACGAAAGCGGCATTATGTATGACGTCATGACGGGAATAAACTTCTATTTTGCGACCTACTCCGACGACGGTAAAAAAGCAAGCTGGACGTATTCCTACAGCAATTCCAAAATAAAAAAGGAAAGCGCCGAATATTCTGTCAAGGGCGACACTCTTACTTTTAACGGTCACGATTACAAAAAGGTTTCTCCGTCTGAGCTGATTTGATTGATTTTTTACTTTAAAGTAAAAAAGTATTATAATATATTGACTTTATCAATCATATCATATATAATAGTATTTGCAATTTTTGCAAATATTTTTAAAGGAGAATGAATATGATTAATCAGAGAAATATTGCAGTCAGCATTATTTTGACTATTGTTACCTGCGGTATCTACGGCATTTACTGGCTGATCGTTCTGAACGACGAAACCAACATCGCAGCTAATGATCCCAATGCTACCTCCGGTGGTATTGTATTTCTGCTGACACTGGTAACCTGCGGTATCTACGGCATTTACTGGTGCTACAAGATGGGTCAGCAGCTCGACAAAGCAGCTCAGATCAGAGGTCAGGTTCCCAGTAACAAGGGTACTATTTTGCTTGTCCTTGCAATCTTCGGTCTGTCCATTATTTCTTACGCATTGATTCAGGATGAACTGAATAAGTATGCTAACAATAACGGTCAGCCCCAGCAGCCCTGATTGTTTTGAAACAACGAATAATAAGGATTGCAAAGCCTACAGCCATCGTTTTGGCTATAGGCTTTGCTTATATCATTCTCCATAAGTTAACAGGCTTTGCCCTGTTTTGTCCGCTGTATCAGTTCACTCATATATACTGCCCGGGCTGCGGGATCAGCAGAATGATCCTTCACCTGATGCGTTTGGAATTTGCCGAGGCTTTTTCATCTAACTGCGCTGTATTTTGCCTGCTGCCTGTTTTTGCTGCGGCAGCTATTTGGCACTGTTACAAGTATATTCGCTACGGCAAGGTAGGTTTCAGTAAATTTGAAACCGTTATTTGCTGGATACTTGTTGTATTACTGCTAATCTTTGCCGTGGTTAGAAATATTTTTCCTATCGATATTCTGATACCTTAGTTTACCTGTATCATTCTCTCTTATTTATTTAAGAGCAAAAATAAAGAAATCGTAAAGAAATCTACTTGCGTTTTTCTTTATAATTGTGTATAATAATATAGAAGGGAGTGTGTGACTATGGCACAGGCAGTAAATGTAAATTTCAAATTAGATTCAGATGTAAAAAAAGCAATGGAATCGGCTTGCGCCGATATGGGTCTGTCCATGACAGCTGCGTTCACTATTTTTGCAAAAAAAGTAGGACGGGAAAGACGTATTCCGTTTGAGATCACCGCCGACCCGTTTTATCAGGAAAGTAACCTTAGATATCTTGAAAGTGTTATGAAAGATATTAAATTAGGTAAGGCTCATTTTTCCGAGCATGATTTAATTGAGGGAGAATGATGAGACTGCTTTGGGAAGACCGCGCATGGGAAGATTATCTATGCTGGCAATTACAGGACAGAAAAACACTAAAGCGAATCAACACAATAATCAAGGATATACAACGAAATCCTTTTGACGGCATTGGTAAACCGGAACCGCTCAAACATAATCTAAACGGATTATGGAGCAGACGGATCGATGACAAAAACCGCATCGTTTATTATGAACAAGACGGTATCATTTATATCATTGCCTGTCGAGGTCACTATGAATAGATATTTTAAAAGACAGTCTGCCCACAAAACAGACTGTCTTTTTTATCATCCTTGCGGAGTGGTTGTTGCTTCGGCAACATACTCCTTTAATTTCCATTCTGTTTTCAGATTATCGGATACCGGGAAAATACGGAACAACATTATATTGTTTTTACTGTCCTTTTTATCCTGCTGAGTGTCAAGCTTATAGACGCAGCCCTGGAACCAAATCGTGTCGTTTTCGTTGACTGTAGTTCTACGGAATACGTCTTTGAGTACATTTGTACTTCCTATTTCATATTTGCAGACTGTCTGAGCCATAAGCGCGGCTTTTTCCAAAACCAAATCGCTGTTGTTTTTATTATCGGTTTGTCCCATAAAATAGCTCATGGTCGTACCAAAACCGATATTCAAAATCTTATTGCTCTCCACCTCTACCGTTGCGGTAAAGTTAGTATTCTTGTCATTATAATAATAATACTGGATTTTAACTCCGTTGGCGTCCTCGCTCTCGTTACCGTGCTTCTGCCAGTTTTTCATTTGTAGCAAATCTTTTTCGCCCGCCTGCTGCTTGGAAGCATTATAAAGCTTTGTAAAATCCTCCAAGGTTGAGCTGAAACGCTTTCCGTTGACGTTACTACTGTCTTCGATCGCCATGCTGTCCGTGGATTCCAGTATTTCATCATAGGTAGCGCTTTTATTGACTTGTTTTTCCGATTTATTATCGCTGTGTCTGTTGCAGGATGAAATAAACACGATCAAAAATACAACTATTACCGCAATGACTATTGCGGTGATGCGTAAAAAATGTTTTTTCATAAAGCACCGTCCATATATTAATGTCACTCCGAGCCCGCCGGGGTGATCCCCGGCTCAGCCCGAAATGACATCCGTTGTATTATTCTTCCGATTCTTCTGTTGCTGCCGGTTCATCCGATGTGGTTTCTTCTTCGGATGCTTCCGCCGTTTCGTCTATTTGTTCTTCTTCCTCATGAGGCGCTCTTGCAACGGTAACTACCTTATCGCCATCGCCGACTTTCATTACGGTAACACCCTTTGACGGACGTGAGCATACACGGATCGATTCCGCAGCAATACGGATAATGATACCGTCCTGCGAAATAATGATCACGTCGTCGTCAAGATCAACTACCTTGATTGCGGCAACCTCGCCGTACTTTTCTACATGATAGTTGGTAAGACCCTTACCGCCGCGGCTCTGCAAACGGTAATCATCCGGACTGGACAGTCTGCCGTAGCCGGTTTCGCTTACGGTAAGCACCAATCCGCCCTCGCGGACAACGCTCATACCGACGACTCTGTCGCCTTCCTTTAGCTTGATCGCTTTTACGCCGCGTGCCAATCTGCCCATAGGACGAACGTCGGTTTCCTTAAAGCGGATCGCAACACCCTTTTGAGTTGCAATGATAACGTTTGCGTTACCGTCGGTCATGCGTACCCAAGCGAGCTCGTCGCCTTCGTTAAGGTCAAGCGCTATCAAACCGCCCTTACGCGCGGTATTGTAGGCGTTGAGCGCAATGCGCTTTATAATACCCTGACGCGTTACCATGATAAGGTATTTATCCTCGTCAAACTCCGGAACACGGATCATAGAGGTTACCTTTTCCTCCGGATCAAGCGTCAGAATATTAGCAATATTGATACCCTTTGACTGTCTGCTGCCTTCGGGCACCTCATAGCACTTAAGTCGGTGTACCCTGCCCTTGTCGGTAAAGAACAGCACATAGTCATGGGAATTGATGATAAACATTTCGGTCGCAACGTCTTCCTCACGGCGCGACATACCCGAAACGCCTCTGCCTCCGCGGCGCTGCAGCTTATATGTATCCGCGGCCAAACGCTTAACATAACCGAACTGAGTGAGCGTAAGTACACACTCCTCCTGCGGGATAAGGTCTTCGATATCGACCTCTCCGCTGACGGCGCAGATCTCGGTGCGGCGCGGGTCAGCATATTTATTACGGATAGCGATCAGCTCGGATTTTACGATTTCGAGCTTTCTGGTATCGCTCGCCAAAATTTCGAGGTATTCCTTGATTTTTGCCTGCAAAGCGGCTATTTCTTCTTCAATTTTGGTGCGCTCCATGTTTGTGAGCTGACCCAGACGCATCTGAACGATTGCCTGAGCCTGCACCTCGTCAAGACCGAACCGTTCCATCAAAGCAGCACGCGCCGAGGGCAGATCCTTGCTTTTACGGATAATGGCGATGACTTCGTCGATAAAGTCGATAGCTATCTTCAAGCCCTCTAAGATATGCTCTCTGTCCTGTGCTTTTTTAAGGTTGAACTGAGTTCTGCGGTGAACGACCTCTTCCTGGAAATCCACATAACACTGGATCATATCCTTAAGTGTCAGGATCTTAGGCTGACCGTCAACGATAGCGAGCATTATCGCGCCGAAGGTCACCTGCAGCTGAGTGTAAGAAAACAGCTGGTTGAGCACGACCTGAGGAGAGGCGTCGCGTCTGACGTCGATCTCTATGTGCATTCCCTTACGGTCGGAGTGATCCTCGATATTGGTCACACCTTCAAGGCGTTTTTCCTTTACCAAATTGGCGATATGTTCGATCAATCGCGCCTTGTTTACCCTGTAGGGCAGCTCGGTCACGATTATTTTAAATCTTCCGTTTTTGGTTTCTACTATCTCGGTTTTTGCGCGAACGGTGATTTTGCCCTTACCTGTAGCGTACGCGGCGCGAATACCGCTGCGTCCCATGATGATACCGCCCGTGGGAAAATCCGGACCGGGAATACATTCCATCAGCTCGGGCAATTCTATGTCGGGATCATCTATCAAAGCGCAGACCGCGTCGATAGTTTCACCGAGATTATGGGGAGGTATCTCGGTAGCCATACCGACCGCGATACCGCTGGAGCCGTTGACCAGCAGATTAGGAAAACGGCTTGGCAGTACTACCGGCTCTTTTAATCTGTCGTCATAGTTAGGAATAAAATCAACGGTGTCCTTATCAATATCCGTGAGCATATCGAGAGATATTTTGCTCATGCGCGCTTCCGTATAACGGTATGCCGCAGGCGGGTCGCCGTCAACCGAACCGAAGTTTCCGTGACCGTCAACCAGCATATATCTCATGGAAAAGTCCTGTGCAAGACGCACCATTGCGTCATACACCGATGCGTCGCCGTGAGGGTGATACGCACCCAAAACCGAACCGACCGTGTCCGCACACTTATGATACGGCTTGGACGGCTCCAGACCTCTTTCGTACATAGTATATAATATACGCCTGTGAACCGGCTTTAAGCCGTCGCGTACATCGGGAAGCGCACGTGACACGATAACGCTCATGGAATAATCCAAAAAGCTTTTGCGCATCTCCTTTTGCAGGTCAACGTCGATTATTCGTTTTTCTATGTTTTGCTGTTCGTTATTCTCCATCTAAACATTCCTCTTAAATCTCTTTTACGTTTTTGTTCAATACTTCATACAGGTTCGGCATACGCTTTTTGATGCTGCACGGGCGGAAGGTTTTTCCGTCTACAAAACCGTGCTCGGTGGAACCGTAACAAAGCTCTGTTTCGGTGCCGTCCGGTTCTCTGCGTTTTATTGTATAAGAAAACTCAATGCGCGCGGCGGTAATATTGGTGCACCATGTACGCACTATCAGTCTGTCCTCATATTTTGCCGGTAAAATATAATGGCAATTCAAATTACGCAGCGGTATCATGACTCCCGCTTCCTCAAGCTGCGTATAGCTGATGTCAAACAAGCGGATAAAATCTGTCCTGCCTATTTCAAACCATACGGGATAATCGGCATGATGGGCAATGCCCATTTTATCGGTTTCGGCGTAGCGAACGGTAACATAACTTCTGGAATGCATATATTACACCTCCACGGCTGAAAAATTTTAAACGTCCAAGTTTTGAACGTACTTTGCGTTCTGTTCAATAAATTCACGTCTGGGCTCCACCTTGTCTCCCATTAAGATGGTGAAGGTTTCATCCGCTGCCTCAGCGTCGGAAAGCTCCACGCGAAGCATCAGACGAGTGTCGGGATTCATGGTGGTCTCCCAAAGCTGCTCCTTATCCATCTCACCCAGACCTTTGTAGCGCTGGATCTCGGTTTTGCCCTCGATGCCGGCTAATATCTGGTCGCGCTCCAAATCGGAATACGCGTATTTATGCTCCTTACCCTTGGTTATGCGGTAAAGCGGAGGCTGGGCAATATACACATGTCCCTCCTCAACCAGCGGGCGCATATAACGGAAGAAGAAGGTGAGCAGCAACGTGCGGATATGCGAGCCGTCAACATCGGCATCCGCCATAATTATGACCTTGTCATAGCGGAGCTTTTCCAAATCAAATTCATCGCCGATACCGGTTCCCAGCGCGGTTATAACGGGCATGAGCTTATCATTTCCGTATACCTTGTCGATACGCGCCTTTTCTACATTGAGCATCTTGCCCCACAATGGGAGGATGGCCTGGATACGGCGGTCACGTCCGCCCTTGGCGGATCCGCCTGCGGAGTCACCCTCTACGATGAATATTTCTGTTTCGCTTGCGTCGCGAGACTGGCAGTCCGCAAGCTTACCGGGCAGCTGGGCTGATTCCATGCCCGATTTTTTTCTTGCGCTTTCTCTTGCTTTTCTGGCTGCTTCTCTTGCCCTTGCGGAAGCAAGCGCTTTATCAAATATAGTTCTGGAAATAGCGGGATTTTCCTCTAAGAAAATCATCAGCTTTTCACGCACGAGCTTATCGACCATGGTGCGCACCTCGGTATTGCCGAGCTTTGCCTTGGTCTGACCTTCAAACTGAGCTTCCTTAAGCTTTACACTGATGATGGCGGTCAGTCCCTCGCGGACATCCTCGCCGCTGAGGTTCTTGTCATTTTCTTTAAGCTTGCCGAACTTGCGCGCATAGTCGTTCATTACATAGGTCAGAGCGCGCTTGAAGCCTTCCTCGTGGGTACCGCCGTCGGTGGTATGGATATTATTTGCAAAGGTCAGCAGCATCTCGTTATAACTTTCGTTATACTGCATTGCGATTTCGACGGAAATCGTATCCTCCGCGTTTTTGGATGAAAAATAAATAACCTCGGGATGGATAACAGCCAGCGAACGCTTTTTGTGGATGTATTCCACAAAGCTTTTTATGCCGCCCTCATACACAAAGTTCTTTTTTATAATTGCTTCTTCGTCGCGTTCGTCGCGAAGCTCGATATGTACTCCGGCATTCAAAAATGCCTGTTCGCGCAGACGGCGTTCCAAAACCGAATATTCGTAAACGGTCGTCTCCTTGAATATTTCGGGATCTGCCTTAAAGCGGACTTCGGTTCCCTTGACGTCGGATTTTCCGATTTTTTCGAGCTCATTTATGATTTTTCCGCGCTCGTAACGCTGAAAATATACGTCCTCGCCGTCGCAAACCTTGACCTCGAGCCATTCGGACAGCGCGTTAACTACAGACGCACCTACGCCGTGCAGACCGCCCGAAACCTTATATCCGCCTCCGCCGAACTTACCTCCGGCGTGAAGTACGGTGAATACGACCGTTACCGCAGGAAGACCGGTTTTACTGTTGACTCCTACGGGAATACCTCTGCCGTTGTCGGTTACACGAATAATGTCGCCTTTTTCGATAACAACATCGATTTTGGAGCAATAGCCTGCAAGCGCCTCATCGATAGAGTTATCGACGATCTCATATACAAGATGATGAAGACCTCTCGGTCCGGTTGAACCGATATACATACCGGGGCGCTTTCTTACGGCTTCAAGACCCTCGAGCACCTGGATCTCATCTGCGCCGTACTCCTGCTCAACCTTTGTTATTACGGGAGATTCTTCGGTATCGACCAATTCTAAATCTTCAATATTCTCTTTTACTTCCGTATTTTGTCCATTTTCCGTTAAACTCAAATCACTGACCTCCGTCATTCATCTTTACTTTGATTCTTCACTAACTTTATGTAGAACGGCAACAGCAAAAACGCGATCGCCGTAGGTATCAAATTGATTATAAATAACAACACAAAGCTGAGATTATGTAAAAGCAGCAAGGCAAATAAATTGACTATAATATAAATCAATAGCAGTTCCGTAAGCAGAACCAAAAAGCCCTTACGCGATACTTTTAATTGTTTTTTACAGTTATAACAGGTCGTTTTTTTGCGGTACATCAGCTTTTTTAAATCGCCGTAGCGATATACCGTGCCGCAGCAGGGACACTGTTTATTTTTTGGGATCAGCTTCATATTTAAAACGTTCTGTTACCCGAAAAACGGTCTGTGTCGGATCTTTCCGTTACTGTCTGTTCCTCTTCCTCCAACGGAGCGGGAATATAGTGGTGACGGGTGCGGTTGATAGCCGATCTGTCCGAATGGATTTTCTTAAGAGGTGCATCCATAGAGGAATGCTGCTCCGTGACTGGATTTATAACAGGGACATAATCCTGCTTTTCCGGTTCAATAGGCTCCGAGTGAGATTTTATATTATCCGATTCACCCTGTTCCTTTGCCGCGCTGCGTTCGGATTTGATTTTATTGAATACATCCGAATTGATTTTGAACTGTCCGGTAGATTCCAACGAAGTAGTTTTTTCTTCATCAAGGCTGCTGATTGCAAAGCTGTCTGAATATTCCAGACCTGCCTTGCGTGCTTCCATTGAGTTTTTATATTTTTTAAGAGCCTCAAACCTGACGTACTTTGGAGAGATAATTAAAAATATCAACAGGGGAAACGCAACCGCCGCTATACCGATAGGATTGCTTGTGGTTTTTGTTATGACCCAGCCTGCCATTATTCCGCCCGAAAGAAGGGCGCAAATCAAAAACGTAGGAATGACCGCCTTGCTGATCACAACTCTGCTTTCCTTTCCGCAGCGCACGCAGGTATACTCCGCCTTTCTTCTGCTCATATACGCGGAAAAATACGGAACACGCTTGCCGCAGTACGGGCATCTTTTTGTTTTTTCAGCACTCATAAAATTACCTCACTTTAAAGGTTACTGTAAAAGCTGCCGCAGCGCTTTGAAAGCGTTTTGGTTGACAGCTGTGATATATAAACAAAGTTTTTGCCGTTTTTTCGGCACACAACAAAGGAACGCGGAAGATCCATACTGACGTTTATTACCTGATTGCTTTGCTGTGCCTGTTTTAAAAAATCTCTTGTTTTTTTAGATACCGTACATGCGTCGATATCAAACATCGCTACAATGCTTTCTGTTCTGATTACGGTATCCTGACCCAAATGTAAATACATATTTTATTCTTGATTTATCATTCCGTTGACTACGTGGAATACCTTTCCTTCTTTGAGCTGTTCCTTGTTGGATTGCTCGCAGCAGGTAATGAACACCTGACAGCCTTTTAGCTCATTCAGCAAAAAATCCTGTCTGCCGGCATCCAGCTCGCTGAGTACGTCGTCGAGCAGTATTACCGGTTCTTCTCCCATGCGTACCCTCAATACCGCAGCCTCGGCGAGCTTTAACGACAATACCGCGCTGCGCTGCTGTCCCTGAGAGGCAAAGGATTTGGCGTTCTTTTTATTTATATCGATTTCTATATCATCCCGGTGCGGTCCCGATAAGGTCACTCCGAGCTTGATGTCATTTTTTCGGTTTCGTTTGTTTTTATCTGTCAGTTTTTCTTTTATCTGATCAAGCGTATCTGTTTCTTCCACATCTGCTGTTGAAATATATCGGATCTTCAGCTCTTCTTTATTCTTTGAAATGCCGGAGTGAAATTCCGACGCTTTACTTGACAGCATCTTTATATAATCAAGACGCTTTTTTATGAGCAACGCGCCGTAATGCACCAACTGATTATCCCAAATGTCAAGCGTTTCTTCCAGATAAGGCTTGTGAAGAATATCCTTTAATAACGCGTTGCGTTGTACAAGCATGCGGTTATATTTGGATAAGATCACCGCGTTTTGCAGTTTTTCACGGCAGATAGCGCTGTCAATAAAACGCCTGCGCTCGTTTGGACCCCGTTTTATTAAATTCAGATGCTCGGGAGAAAACACAACGGCGCAGAATTTTTCTATCAATGCGGAGGAGCTTTTCTTCTCAACGCCGTTTATACTGACCAGCTTGCGCTTGCTGCCTATAATAATACCGGCGTTTTGGTCGCGTTCCTGCCCGTAAAAGCTTAAATCAAGCCTCGCAAAATCGGTATTCCACTTGATTACCTCGCTGTCCTTTGAGGTACGGAAGGAATGACCGCCGCAAAACAGCCATAATGCCTCAATCAGATTTGTTTTACCCTGCGCATTGTCGCCGTATATCACATTGACGCCGTCGCATGGTTCAATAAAGCCATCCTGTAAATTGCGATAATTCCTATAGGAAATCGATTTTACCCTCATGACTCGACAATAACCTTTATTCCGTCATATTCCGCGGAATCTCCGGCGCGCATTTTTTTGCCGCGCATGGTGCATACCTCGCCGTTTACACAAACTTCGCCGTTTTGAATTACGATTTTTGCCATGCCTCCGGTGGAAGCAAGCCCGCTTAATTTAAGCAGATCCTGCAGACGGATAAATTCTGTGTCAATTTTGACAGTCTCAGTTTTCATTTGCCAACCTCATAGGCACTACGATACTCAAAAAGCTGTCTCCCTGTATGGGTTTTATCACGATCGGCGATACAGGACCGTTCAAAACTATCTTTACTTCATCTGTGTCGGTGTTCTTTAGAGCATCGAGCATGTAACGGTTATTAAAACCGATCTCTACCGCTTCACCGATAATGTCGTTATAGATCACGTCGTTTGCTCTGCCGACAGAGGAAGCGCACGACAGTCTTATCTCGTTATTATTGAACTTACAGCGGACGGGGCTTTGAACTCTTTCGTTGTTAAGCAAAGACATACGCTCGACCGAATCTATCATCTTGCGGGTGTTTATTACCAGCATAGTTTTTTCGTCGGTAGGGATGGTTGATTTATAGTCAAGGAAGTTTCCTTCGATCAAACGTGAAATAACACTGTAGCTCCTGATTTTAAATGTGATATGACGTTGTCCGATTATGATCTCCACATTTTCATCTTCCTCTGTTAAAAGTTTAAGCACCTCTAACTGAGTTTTTCCGGGAACAACAAAGCTTGTTTCACTTTGACTGTCAACGTTTTCTCTGCGGATAGCCATTCTATAACCGTCTATCGCGACTATTGTCAGCATTCCATCGTTGATTTCAAACAAGGAGCCTGTGTAGATCGGTTTTGCCATATTATCGCCTACCGCGTATACGGTTCGGCGGATCATATCCTTTATTACCTTGGCTTCCATAACTATACCGTCAGTCTTTTCAAAACTGGGCAAATCCGGATATTCTACAGATGACATACCGACTATCTGATAATCAACCTGTCCGCAGGTGATATATGTAACCAGTCTGTCGTCTGTTTCGATAGTAACTATCTCCTCCGGAAGCTTTCTGACGATTTCCAAAAACAGTCTGGCGCTCAAAACGATTTCGCCTTCCTGAATTACGGTAGCCTCCATATCCGTAGTAATTCCGATTTCCAGATTATAGCCCGAAATATTCAGCTTGCCGTCATACGCCTTTAACAGTACGCCTTCTAAAGCGGGAATAGACGCTTTTGTAGAAACAGCTCTTGATACATTTGAAATACTCGATACCAGATCTGTTTTTATACAGGTAATTTTCACGGCTGTGATCTTCTCCTATCTTTATCATAATTAATTATTATTAGTTATAGTAGGTGGTGTTAAAACATGGAAACACTTTATTTTAACGCTTTGTTACTGTATTTTCAGCTCAACAAGCCACCATGGATTTTAAAAGGAAATTTGTGGATCAAGTTTAATAATTCTTTTAACGTCGTTTAACATCAATTCACATTGATTCACATTAACATATAATCAACATTGAAATATATTAAAACGTGGAAATTTAAAATTTCGGCTCACAATATGAACGTTGATTAAATGTTGAAATTTGTTTAATCCTGTTTCAAAGTCTTATAGATAATGAAAATAAGATAAACGTTAATACTATTGCTCTCACAGTTTCTCATAGATAACTCTATCTTGCGAAACACCGACGCAATCAAAATATCCGACGTAAAAAACGCGGAGTAAAAAACGTTATTACTATTGCCCTCACAGCTTCCATTAGAACCATTCTATCTCGCGTAACACCGACGTAATCATAACGCCCGACGTTAAGTACGCGAAGTAAAATACGCGAAGTAAAATTAACGGTCGCGGATGTTTTTGATGGTGTCGTCAACGAGCTCTTTGATTTTTTGATCCTTTTCGATCATCTTCTGAACCTTTTGTAATGAATAGATGATGGTTGAATAATGACGGCCGCCGAACTCCTCGCCTATGGAAACCATTGAAAGAGTTGTCATTTCGCGTGTTATATAGATAGCGATATGGCGGGCGTTGCTGATGTTTGCGCTCTTGTTCTTTTGAGAACGGATCTCCTCAGATGTCACTCCGTAGGTACGGGCTACCTCATCTACGATACGCTCAACGGTTACTTCGGGCGGGATATCGTTATTAAGGATATCGGCAATAACCTCCTGAACAGAGGATATAGTTATTTTTTCATTATTAAGCAAGGATTTTGCCTTGAGCTTTTTGACAGTGCCTTCCAGTTGTCTGATATTGGACTTTAATTTAGAGGCGATATATTCACATACCTCATTGGATAATTCGATGTCGATAAGCTCTGCTTTTCTTTTGACGATCGCGATCCTTGTTTCAATATCGGGCGGCTGGATATCGGCTATCAGATCCTGTTCAAAGCGCGAGCGAAGTCTGTCGGCAAGAGTTTTGATCTCTTTCGGCGGACGGTCGCTGGTGAGTACGATTTGCTTGTGAGCATCGTAAAGAGCGTTGAAGGTATGGAAAAATTCCTCCTGCATCGCTTCTTTACCGCCTAAGAACTGAACGTCGTCAACGAGCAGTACATCTACCTGGCGGTATTTTTGACGGAATTCGATCATGGTTTTCATCTTTAAGGATTCAACCATTTCGTTGATGAAGTCGTCGATCTTTATATAGCAGATTTTTTTGTCGGGATAATTCTTTTTGATCTCGTTTGCAATAGCGTAAAGCAAGTGAGTTTTTCCGAGACCGGAGTTTCCGTAAAGAAACAGAGGATTATACGCGTTGGAAGGATTAGTAGCTACTGCCAGACATGCAGCGTGAGCAAAGTTGTTGGATGAGCCCACGATAAAGGTGTCGAAGGTATATTCGTAGTTATTTTCTTCGACTGACTCTTTTACCTCTTTAACAGGCGAGCTGTCTTCTATTTCATCGGGAATTTTAAGACAAAGATTGAATTTGTTATCAAAGATAGCTTCAAAAGCCTCGTTAAGTAAAGGCATATAACATCTTGTGATGGTCTGACGGTGAAAATCGTTGGGTACGATCAGGTATGCCGTATTGTTGTCAAAGTCAAGCTCCAGCGGCTTGATACGTACTATCCATGTGTTATATGCAACATCTGTTATTTTTGATTGACAGTAAGAGCAGACAAGCTCCCAAGCGTCGCCAAAAGAATCCATAAATATTTCCATCCTCTCATAACGGTTTTTTGCTTTCCTAAATATAGTGGGGAGCGGTGTAATTGTGCCGTTATTATGCCGATTTTTACCGCTTTTTTGCTGTGCTTTTTGCTTGAATCGCAAATGAACCCACATTAAATCTTATTCTGTTCTATTATAACTCACTTTCATAAATATTTCAAGTATTTTATTTCGCGTTTTTTACTTCGCGTACTTAACGCCGGATTTATTGGTAACGTCGGTGTTTCGCGAGATAGAATAGAAATTTTGGAAGCTGTGAGGGCAATGGAAATAACGTTTTTTTACTTCGCATACTTAACGCCGGATTTATTGGTAACGTCGGTGTTTCGCGAGATAGAATAGAAATTTTGGAAGCTGTGAGGGTATTTTACTTCGCATATTTTGGAACGGTTTAATTGATAGCGTCGGTGTTTTGCGAGATAGAATGGTTCAATGTATGGGTTTTACAGAGCAAAAATCCGTAAAAATTCTTTAAAATAATAAAAAAAGTAGCTAAACGCGGTTTAAAAACCTTGACTTAACGAAAAAAGTAAGCTATAATGCTATATTGCAAGGTTATAATTTGAAGGGAGGTTTTCAATAATGTTGAGAACATATCAGCCGAAGAAGCTGCACAGAAAAAAAGAGCATGGTTTCAGAAAGAGAATGGCTACATCCAACGGTAGAAAAGTTTTAGCAAGAAGAAGAGCTAAAGGCAGAAAAAGGTTGTCTTATTAAGGAATAGACCACTTTTACATGTGGTCTTTCTTTTTTAGCCGGTCCTTTCCTGAGGGTAACAATGAGCGAATACATTACTATTAAGGAAAACAGAGAGTTTTCGCGCATTTATAAAAAAGGAAAATCCTTTGTCAGTCCTGTACTTGTCACTTATATTTTGAAAAACAGATCAAATAACCTGCGTTACGGTATTACCACAGGAAAAAAAACAGGCAACGCTGTTAAGCGCTCGCGTTCAAGAAGAGTTATCAGGGCTTCTTACTACCAACTATTTTCCGAACTAAAGTCCGGATATGATTTTGTTTTTGTAGCCAGAGGCAAGACGCCTTATGTAAAATCTCAGGTAGTTTACACCGCTATGCGCAAGCATATGAAAGAGGCGGGTATTCTGCAACAGACAGATTGATAGGCTGCAATACATATACTTTCACATAACAGGACGATTTGCCATGAAAAAAGTTTTGATTGGTTTGATTCACTTTTATCAAAAAGCAATTTCGCCTTACACCAAGCCGAAGTGTAAGTATATTCCAACCTGCTCGCAATACGGAATTGAGGCGATACAGCGATTTGGCGCGCTTAAGGGCATGGCTCTCACTATTTGGAGAATTTTAAGATGTAATCCGTTTTCAAAAGGTGGGTATGATCCCGTACCTGATAAATAGGGATATTCGATAATAAAATGAGGTAGATTCATGTTAGCTATTTTCGGCGCGTTAGGAAGTGTTTTGGGTTATGTACTCTGGGCAGCTTACTACGTATTTCAAAACTTCGGTATTGCAATTATTGTATTTACCATTATTGTCAAAGCGGCGCTGTTTCCGTTTTCAGTCAAGCAGCAAAAATCAATGGCAGGCAGTTCGAGGCTTGCAAAAAAACAAAAGGAGCTAAGGGAAAAATACGGCAATAACCGTCAAAAGCTCCAGGAAGAAATGAATAAGCTTTACGAAAAGGAAAACGTAAAGCCCATGGGCGGATGTCTTACATCCATTATTCCCATGATCGTAATTTTGGGAATTTTTTACGCGGTAGCATACCCCTTGACCAATACGCTTCATTTAGACGAAGCCTGCGTCAACAAAGCATTAGAATATGTAAACAGTATTCCCGGTTACAGTTCGGGAACAACAATGACCACTTATCAGCAGGTTACCTTACTTAAGGTATTCCCGAATGTTGCCAACACCACAGAGATCCAGGCAATATTTTCTCAGGCTGATATAGATAAGATTTTGAACTTTCACAGTGGATTTAACCTTTTCGGCGTTGTAGATCTGCTCGTTATTCCCAGCACCCAAGGTTTGTTTTCACCTTATATTTTATTCCCCGTATTCTGCTTCCTGTCAAATGTCGGCTCTCAGTTTATTATGACTAAGGTCAACACTCAAATGCAGGGTCAACAGGGATGTATGAAGTTGTTTATGTACGCGCTGCCGTTGTTTTCGGCGTGGATCGCATACAGCGTTCCCTGCGCGGTCGCATTTTACTGGATTATATCGTCACTTATCCAGTTAGTCCAGTCCATTGTGATGGCTAAAATATTCAGCCCGGTTAATATGACAGCAAACGCGGAAGCAAGACACCTTGCTTTGATGTTAGAAAATGAGGCGAAGGTTGAATATGTTTATGCACCTCAAACCGTAGAAGCATATGATAAGCCGGTCAAAACGAATACGCCTAAAAAGAAAAAGAAGTAATGTAAACAATAGGAGATACAAATGATCAAAGAAGCTATTTGCGAGGGTAACGTTGTAGAAGAAGCCCTTGAAAATGCCAAGAAGCAGCTTGGTGTTGCCGATGGCGATGAATATGAATTTGAGGTATTACAGCGCGAAGAAAAAAAGAAATTCGGTTTGTTTGGCGGTCGTCCAGCTAAGGTAAGAGTTTTCATCAATATTAAAGAGAACGCCGAGGAAAAGGGCGAGACCTTCCTTAGAAATGTACTCGATAAAATGCAGCTTTCCTCTATTGCGATAGAAAAACAAGTCGATGAAAACGGAATGACATTTAATCTTTCCGGTGAAGAAGAAGGTTGTGTTATCGGCAGACGCGGAGAAACTCTTGACGCTCTGCAGTATTTGACCAGCCTTGTTGTTAATCATAATAACGAGGATGGTTATGTAAAGGTTACGGTCAATGTCGGAAATTACCGGGATAAAAGAGAAAAGACTCTTGAGATCCTCGGCAGAAAGTACGCTTTTAAGGCAATCAAGACCGGTAAGAAATCCAGCCTTGAGCCGATGAATCCTTATGAAAGAAGAATTATTCACACAGCGGTTCAAAAGGTGAACGGCGCTATTTCATGGAGTGAGGGCGAAAATCTCAACCGTCACGTTGTTATCGGCCCCGATCCCAAAAGCAACCGCAACCGTCGCGGCGGATATAACAACCGCAAAGGCGGCAAGCGCCCGTATAACGGCGGACGCGGAAAATCAAGTCCTGCTCCTGTTAATCCCGACAGAGTACCGCTCAATGAAGGCGGCGAAACAGGTCTTTACGGCAGAATAGATAAATAATCAGAGAGCGGATTATCCGCTCTCTTTTTTTAATTGATAGGATATAATTATGATGGATCGTACAATTGCCGCAATCAGCACCGCCCAAGGTGAGGGCGGAATCGGCATTATCCGTATATCGGGCGAAAATGCCATAGCTGTTGCGGACAAGGTTTTTAAAAATATCAATAATAAAAAATTAACGCAGATGAAGGGATACACCGCTGCGTTCGGAGCTGTTTATGATAACGGCGAAAAGCTTGATGAAGCTGTCGCTTTGGTATTTAGAGCTCCTAACAGCTACACCGGCGAAGATGTTGTGGAATTATCCTGTCACGGCGGATTATATATCACTCAGCAGGTTTTAAGAACAGTGCTTGACGCAGGAGCGTATTCCGCTCAGGCAGGTGAATTTACAAAACGCGCGTTTTTAAACGGCAAGCTTGATTTGAATGAAGCCGAATCCGTAATGGATATAATAAGCGCCAAAAACAAGAGCGCGGCGCGTACTGCTCTTTTTGTAAAGGAGGGTGCGCTCAGCAAGAAAATCAACAGTGTAAAAAATGATCTGCTCGGTTTGGCGGCTCATCTTTCCGCTTGGGCGGATTATCCCGAGGAGGATATCGCCGAGGTAGATGATGAAGAAATACTGTCTGTTTGCGAAAAAGCCGGATTTGAGCTTTCTAAGCTGCTTGATACATATGACAGCGGTCAGACAATAAAGCAGGGTATAGATACCGTTATCGCCGGCAGACCGAACGTTGGTAAAAGTACGCTGATGAATCTGCTGTCCGGTCAGGAAAAAAGTATAGTTACCGATATTCCCGGCACTACGCGCGATATCGTAGAGGATACGGTTTTGGTCGGCAATGTGATGCTGCGTTTAAGCGATACTGCCGGCTTGCGTACAACAGCGCTTTTCTCTCACTGCAGGCCCTGTTCTCCTGGCGAGACGCCGTATTTCCCGGAAAAGGCGCGGGGATCAGCTTGCACACGATGAACGGCCTTCTCGCCGCCGCACTAGGAATATACAGTCTTG